>JANONN010000139.1:0-4754 GCA_031420835.1 Ignavibacteriales bacterium
GCGGTGCCGGATGCTAACTATCACTTCGTAGATTGGAGTGATGGCGTGCTAACCGCTTCGAGAACAGATGTCAACGTCACCGAAAATATCTCTGTCACGGCGAACTTCGCCATCGACACCTACACCTTAACCTATACTGCCGGTGCAAACGGTTCTATTACGGGAACGTCGCCTCAGACAGTGAACTACAACGGAAGCGGCACGGCTGTGACTGCCGTGCCAGCGACTAACTATCACTTCGTCAATTGGAGTGATGGAGTGTTAACCGCTTCGAGAACAGATGTCAACGTCACCGGAAATATCTCTGTCACGGCGAACTTTGCAATCAACAGCTACACGATAACCGCTACGGCAGGAGCCAACGGTTCTATCTCGCCCAATGGAGCAATCTCGGTTGAGCACGGAGCCAATCAGACGTTCAGCATCTCAGCCGATGAAGGGTATCATATCGCCGATGTCTTAGTGAATGGCGCTTCGGTTGGAGCAGTAACGAGTCGTGAGTTCACCAACGTCACATCGAACCACACGATCTCAGCGTCGTTTGTTATCAATACCTACACGATCACTGCTACTGCCGGGAACAATGGTTCGATCTCACCATCGGGCAGTGTTACCGTCAATCATGGAACTACTCAGAGCTTCACCATCACACCGAACACGGGATGGCATATTGATAGTGTACTAGTTAACAGCGCGCTCATTGAACCAACGGCCACCCACACGTTCACCAACATTACGTCGAATCACACTATCCGGGTAACCTTCGCGTTGATAACTTCTGTCAAGGACATCGAGATCGCGATCCCAGAGTCCTATATTCTTTTCCAGAATTACCCCAACCCGTTCAACCCTGAAACCGAGATTCTTTTTGGCTTACCCGAACGTGCTCAGGTACGCATCAGCATCATTGATCTACTTGGCAGAGAGATCGTTACACTACAGGAAGGTGAGCTTGCTGCAGGACATCATCGCAGGCGATGGACAGGAAATGACGCATCGAACAGAAAAGTCGGCAGCGGAATTTACTTCTACCGCATCGTCGCAAACGGGGAGAGTGGGAAGGAATTCAATCGTGTGATGAAGATGATCCTGATGAAATAGGGACACGTTCTGCGCAACACCCAAGCTTTTCGGTCACCCCCCCTAAAACACATGCCCAAAGTTTAAGTAGAAGCCAACACCTTCCCGGCTTGTTCCAAGATCAACTCGAACAATAAAGGTGTCCAATACAACCCGAAGCCCGAATCCGGAGTTGCTTTGCCATCGTCGAAGATCGATTTGACTCAAGCTCTTCCACACTTTTCCCGTGTCGTAGAACAGCACACCGTCGAAGCGCCAGATGATGGGAAACCGTGTTTCAATGTTCATCAACATCATCGTCCGATCGACAAAGCGATCTTGCGGAAAGCCCCGGAGGGCTCTGTTTCCGCCAAGGGATGCAAATGTGTGGATCGGTAATTCGCTGCCACCGATAGCTTGTCCCATCCACCGAAGAGCAAGGACGGTTTTTGGATAGAAAAGGACTTTGTAGGTCTGAAGCGTAAGGGTGCTACTCCAGAAACTATAGTCGCCAATGATCGCCCGCGAGCCGGCTTCGATATCAAACTGTGCGACGTTGCCGGTTGATGGGTTGATGAAACTGTTGCGCGAGTCATATCTCACCGAGCTAAACAGGGTAAGTCCATTACTTCTTCCATGATTGATGTTAGGAAGAGTGGCAAACCGGCTCGTATCGGCGTAGTTCAAATTACGAACGCTTTTGAATCTCAGTCCAACCTGTGCTACCAATCGCGGCGAGAATCCACGCCCTACCACCGTTTGAATTTCCAGCGGCTCTTTTGTGTACGTCTCACGGTCATCCTTCCTCGAACCATTCCCAACATCATAGAAGTTGTTGAGGAGATACTTGTCGTAGTCCACGATAAGGTCAACGGACCACGGATATCGCGTTCCTTGTCGCAACTCAAAATCTGGAAGAGAAAACACAAAGCGGTACCATCGCTCTCCTTTCGTACTCGTGAAGGCAATCAAGTCAAACGATTCTGAGTTGCCGAGGTAGTTCAGCAAGAACGCCTTCGCTCCATACCCAAATCCCACATCCGTGTCGTACGTCAAGATTGGAAGAGCATCCCAATCTGTTTGTGATGACAACGTCTCCGGGGCTGATGAGATTACTCGTTGAAGATCAACTTCCACGAACACCCCAAAATGGTCTGATGCGGGGATCCATCCCTTTGGGACAAGAACTCCACCTGTGGGCTTCTCTGCAAACAACGAGGATCGTTTGACATCACTCAACTGAAATCTCGAGCAAAGGAAGACATAATCTATGCGGCGGGGAATCAAATCGTAAGCAGCGCCAACAAGGTCAAGTGCCGTCAAAGGGTTTCCGCCGGCGTCAGTGGTTTTGGTGGAATAACGGATATTCGGGTTCTTGATCGGATCCCATGTTGCTTGAGTTGAGCCAGCATCGGTTGTTGCCGCGTCTGTGTATCCAGCATTGCGGATCAAGTTCATTTCGGGTTGCGCAGGGTCTGCGTTGAAGTCTCCGAGAAGCACGACCGGCAAATCATCTATATGCTTCAAATGATTCAGGAGGCGATTGATCTCAACTGCTCTTAACATCGAGCGCTCACGGAGATCGGATCGGAGGTGTTCTTCTTGACCTTTTGCGATGACACCGCGAGTTACCAAACTCTCAACGATCACCGATGCCATCGAATCGTCCGGCACGGCAGAACTGAGGTGCACGTTGACAACGTAAAGCTTCTTCCCTTCAACAGTGATTGTCCCGACAAGAGCAATGTTCTGATCGTCGAAATGAAATGAAACGTGATTGCCGAAGGCTCCCATCGTCTTTGAGAGATCCCATACATCATACAACTGCAGTTCTAATTCCTTCTTTGCCAGAAGCGCAAGCCCCTCGTTGAGGTTCGTTGGAATCCCAAGCCGTCCGATCTTGATGCCGCCGTTTGAACGCTGATAGACGTAATCATAATCGAGATCGCTTGCAAGCCGGGCGGCGGTCTCATGAATTGGGTTTGATTCCTGAAGGGCGAGGATGTCGGGTTGTAGAGATTTCACTTCTGAAAGGAGGACTTGAAAGCGCTTTTCTCTTGCCTCCGGAGTTTCATATTCCCCCATCTTCCAACTTCCTTTGTAGTCTATTCCCGACCAGAAGTTGATGGTCGCAAATTTGAGGGTCTGCGCTCCAACGTCAGCCGCTGTAGAGATCAAGAGCGCTGCTACAAGGAGTATGAGTTTAGAGGACATTGTTTTCATGGGCCGGTGAGGTTCAAGTGTTTGATGTAACATCGCCGGCGTTTGTGTTGGCGACTCTGATAGAACCTCCATTGTGCCTGCACTTTGGTATTCGTTTCCAATTCCGGGTTCGACTCCACTCGCCTAATGTGCCGTTTCGCAAAGAGGACATTTATCTCGTGCATGAGAATCGCATTGACCCCTTTGTCTTGGTAATCGGGTCTCACACCAGTCAGGTAGAGATCGGCGCCCTCGTTGTGATTCATCGCTCGAAGCAAATGGAGAAATCCAAAGGGGAAAAGCCCCCCCTTTGCTTTCTGGAGAGCTGCTGTGAGAGAGGGCATTGTAATCCCAAATGCGACAACGGTGTTGTTGCTATCCAACACTACCGGAACGAATTCGGGTTTTATGAATCCAAAATACTGCTTCACGTACACGTCAATTTGTTTTAGGGTCAGCGGAACGAATCCGTATAGGTTCCTGTAGGAAGCGTTCAATACGTCGAAAATCTGATGTGCATATGGGAGAAGTTCCTTCACCTTTGCAGCCTTGAGAATTCTAAGGTTATACCGCTCCAGTGCTATTTTGGCAATGCGCTCAACTTTTTCCGGAACGCTCTCAGGCGTTGTCAGTTGATACTCCACCCAGTCGACATCTTTCCTGTATCCGTACCTTTCAATATGTTTGGGGTAGTACGGATAATTGTAGATGGTGGCAAGCGTCCCTGGCTCTTCGAATCCCTCCACAAGTATCCCCTCCCGATCCATGTCCGTAAACCCTAATGGTCCGTGGACTGCCAGCATTCCTTTTCCCTGTGCCCATCGCTCTACAACTCCAAGCAGGGCGGCGGCAACGTCGGCGCTGTCTATGAAGTCGATCCATCCAAACCGCGCATACTTATGTCCCCATTGCTCAACAAACGTGCGATTGATAATGCCTGCGATACGCCCGACAACAGTTTTTCCGTTGAAGGCAAGCCAGTATTCCGCTTCACAGAAATCAAACGCAGGGTTCTTATCTTTCCTCAACGTATTCATTTCATCGAATCGAAGCGGTGGAACCCAGTACGGATTGTTCCGATAGAGAGGATACGGAAACTCCACAAATCGCTTCAGATCCCTCTTCGATTGCACTTGTTCAATTGTGGTGGTCATGACATTGTCCCTCCCTCAGTGGACTCGAGCGCGTTCATGAATAGCGAATCAGAACAACAATCCCATGACGATATAACTTCTCCCAAAGTCTTTTCTGTCGGCGTGCCACTTTTTCCGCCACCAGCTTGGGGTTGATGATGAAGAAGTATTCGTTGGTCCGTCTCACTGTCTCATTTTTCCAAATCAATGGGAAACCACGAGACCGAGACCTTGGAGTCTGACCCCCACAAAGATCTGGAAATATTGTGGAGAGATTTTGACCGAGCCTTCTCCTAACTGTTGGGGAACAGCTAGACTTTTTACAAATCGTACTCCACCATCCAGCGCAATCTTTTGAGA
>JANONN010000140.1:0-6403 GCA_031420835.1 Ignavibacteriales bacterium
GTGCCTGTGGCAAGATATCAATCGAAGCATCGTCCACTTGTTTCAAGAGTGACTCGAACAATTCTTGATCCATTGTTTGGACGGCGTACGCCCGAGCATAATAAACATGAGCCATCAGAAACTTTCCCCCTGTCAACTGAATAGCTTTCCCGAAGTGCTCTTTGGCGAGGTCTGGTTTTCCGCCGAGTATCACCGGTGTCGTCGCCAGAAGGGTTCCGAAATAGAGATGAGCGCCCGCGTAGTAATAGGACGGATTGTGCTTCAAGACAAACTCCATCATAGCACTTATTTTCGGGAGATCGGCGAGGGCGCTAACATCGGTGAGCGTCAGATTCGCGTAGCTCCCCCAACCAAACGCCGTCCAGAAGATCGCCGGCACGTCATCTTTTGAGAAGGTGTTCATTGCTTCTGTGAAGCTCGCCATGTCCTTTTCAACAGCATCCTTGAACTTCTTGTTCTGTGTCAGAATTCTCATCCCGTACTCTTTGCCGCGAAGATAGAATTGCCGCGCACGAATGACATCCTCATCCTCGACAAATGCTAGGGAATATGCGCTGTAGCCTTGAGACGCCATAAGAAGAAGCTGCTCATTTTCAGGATCCCCTTTGATAAGTGTCTCGATCAATTTAAGATTCGAGCCGAGAGCATCTTTGGCAAGTTGGAGGTCCGATTCCTCGTTGAACGCTTCAAGCCCGTAATCGAGGATGCCGCCCATGGTTCGGATGGCGATGAGTTGAATACATCCTTGAAGGATGAGCAAGAGGGAGCCAATGACGATGAACTTTCTCATGGGGTGCGAAAATATACCGAAAATTGCGCCGGATTCCAACGCAACTTAGGTGATCGGTTGAATTGAAACTCATGCAAGTTTCCGCTACCTTGTTTACGAAATCGTTCGTTCTCCTCGACCATCACAACTGTAGGTCCACCCACCATGAGGATTCTTCTCATTGAAGATGAACAGAAAGTCGCTCGGTTCATCCAGCAAGGACTCAAAGCGGAAGGCTATCAGGTTGATGTCGCAACAGACGGAAAAAGTGGAGAAGAGCAAGCCCGCTCCACACCGTATGATCTCCTGATCCTCGACGTCCTTCTTCCCAAAAAGAATGGCTTCGAGGTCCTGGAGTCTCTCCGAAAATCCTCATTGGATATCCCGGTGCTGATGTTGACAGCGCGCGGCACAACCGAGGATGTCGTTAGCGGTCTTGATCGAGGCGCCGATGACTATCTGACAAAACCGTTTTCCTTTGAAGAGCTTCTGGCGAGGATCCGTTCTCTCAGTCGTCGGGTAAACAAAAAGAGAGTGTTGAAACTTGCCGATCTCTCGCTCGACTCGGTGACCCATAAAGCGGCCCGCCGCGGGCGGATTGTTGATCTTACAGCAAGAGAGTTTTCGCTTTTGTATCTTTTTATGACCAATCCAAGACAAATTTTCACACGAGAGGAGATTGCGAAGGAAGTATGGGGATACGACTTTGACCCGGGCACAAACATCGTTGATGTATATATAAATCATCTTCGCAAGAAGCTCGATGACTCTTCAACGGTGAAGTTGTTCCACACGATACGAGGGAAAGGATATGTTCTTTCTGATAAGCTCTCGAAGGCACCATGAAACTCTTCTCTTCCATTAGAACAAGGCTTACGCTTTGGTATGCAATGTTCGTTGCGGCCACGTTGATGGCTTTTGGGGGAAGCACCTACTGGTTTACGCGTTCGACGCTCGAAGAGAACCTTGATATTTCGTTGCGGAATGAGATCGAGTGGGTGAGTGCGTTCATCGAGCCGAAGGCACGCAAAGTTCCGTTGAAGCGCGCTGCGTTGAAAGAGCTTCAGCAGCTCCAGGAATCCACGCCGCAAGATGATACGGAGCCGCAAGAAGGGGATGCCGAGATAGACGAGATCTGGAACGAGATCTACCAACACTTGCTCCTAAGCCCACGCAAGCAGCTCATTCAGATTCTTGATCGCAACAATGATGTTCTCTACATCTCACATAATCTCGGCACTGTGCGGCTGCAGCACGAGGATATCCCGTATCGCTCCATCAAACTAGTGACGACTCAAACGGAAGACGGCCGGCAAATCCGCCTTGCCGTCTCACAGAACGATTTTGTGAAGATTTTTCTCGCTTACCCGCTTGAAGATTTGAATCAAGTCCTGGGGAATCTGTTCTTTACGTTTCTCGTCTTAGCGCCACTTGCGCTGGTCATTTCGATGGTGGGTGGATGGTTTCTTGCTCATCAATCGCTTAAGCCAGTTGATGCGTTGTCTCGGGCCGCACGGGAAATCTCGGCGCAGAACTTGAATCAGCGTCTTCCAGCCAACACCGTGGATGACGAAATCGGACGGCTGACGGCAACGTTTAATGAAATGATCGGTCGGTTGCAAGCCTCATTTGTGCAACTGAAGCAATTCTCAGCGGATGCATCGCATGAGCTTCGCACTCCGCTGACGATCATCCGCGGGGAAATTGAAGTTGCACTCCGGAACAAACGGCTTACAATGTCCGTGCGTGAGCTTCTCCAGAGTGTCCACGACGAAACCATTCGCCTTTCTTCAATCGTTGAGAGTCTCATGTCGCTTGTGAAATCGGATGATGGACGCATGGTGTTCGAGTTTGACGCTATTCCCATCTCCCATGTCTTGGCGGACATTGTTGAGGATGTGCGCATCCTCGGCGCAGAGAAGAACATTCGCGTTGAAGTCAACAGGTTGGATCCTCTCGTGGTTGAGGGAGACCGTAATCGGCTGCGTCAACTCTTTCTCACCATTCTTGACAACGCCGTCAAGTACACTCCGGATCATGGTTCTATTAACATTTCGTTGGAACGTCGGAACGGAAGCGCCGTGGTCAAGATTCAAGATTCGGGTATTGGAATCCCTCAACGAGAATTGCCGAGAATCTTCCAGCGGTTCTACCGGGTTCCGCAGACGCAAAACAAAATGATCCGGGGAAGCGGACTCGGTCTTTCCATTGCCAAGTGGATCGTAGAGGCACACCACGGGACGATCGAAGTAACCAGCAAAACGCAGAAAGGAAGCACATTCATCGTTACTCTCCCTCTGTCAGAGACATCACTCAACCCATAGAGGACGTAGCGACGTTCTACTTCATTACCTTGATTCTCCCCTTTTTTTGCATCTTTATCCATCACCTCTTTATCAACTTCGGATTCTAAATGACCAAACGGTCCTCGCAACGTGACCGCCGCCAGAATGTCTACTTCTTCTCCGATGCCCATCTCGGTTTGGGTCCGAAAGAGGAGGAACTCAGCAAAGAACGCTTGATCATTCAATTTCTGGATATGGTTCAAGCTGATGCAAAGGAACTCTTCATTCTCGGCGATCTGTTTGATTTTTGGTTTGAATACCGAACGGTTGTTCCAAAGGGTTACTTCCGGCTCTTCACGAAACTTGCCGACTTGACTGGCAGTGGGGTTCGTGTCTCCTATCTTGCCGGGAATCACGACTTCTGGTTGCGAAGTTACTTTCAGGACGATCTTGGGATTGAGGTGTTTCCGGATCCGATCGATCGCGTTATTGGCAACAAGCGTTTTTATTTGCATCACGGGGATGGCCTCTTGAAGAACGATACGGGGTATAGGATTTTGAAGAGAGTGCTACGGAGTAAAACGAACACCTTTCTTTTTTCACTCCTTCATCCGGACCTCACAGGGTGGTTTGCCCAATGGTCATCCCGAACAAGTCGAGAACATACGTCAAAGCAACACTACGAAGAGAGTGATATGGTAGAGTTCGCCGCAAAAAAGCTTCATGAAGGGTACGACTATGTCATTATGGGGCACAACCATAAGGCTCTACAAAAAAAACTGGGGCTCGGAATGTACATTAATCTTGGCGATTGGATTCACGAAAACACGTATGCCGTCTTTGATGGAACTCGTTTGTCTCTGAAGAATTGGATGCGAAAGAAGAACAGAAAATGAAAAAGAAGGGTTATAGCTCCAAAGAAATGGAGCGCTATTTCAACGATCCCTCGTATCGACGTTCAATCCTTGATCGGGGAAAAGGATTCCTTAAGCGCTACGCCGTGTATCTGATCATCGTGGTGGTTGCCCTCCTTGCCTTGTTTGTGTGGTATGGCTCCTATGTGATCGAAGGTCTCCCTCCCCTGGACAAGCTTGAAAATCCGAGACCAGAATTAGCCACGAAAATATTCTCAACCGATGGCGAAGTGCTTGATCAGCTCTTCGTGAAGAATAGAAGTCGCATCACGATCGACAAACTTCCCCAGGGTTTAATCGAGGGGCTTATTGCAACGGAAGACAAGGAGTTTTACAACCATTGGGGGGTCCATATGGCGCGGGTGTTCAAAGCAGCGGTGAAGAACATCATAGCCCTAGACATTCGGGAAGGGGCAAGCACCATTACCCAGCAACTTTCCCGCAATCTATATCTGAAGCCGGACCGCAATATCTTTGACGCCGTCACCCGTAAATTCCGCGAGCTTCTCACATCCCTCCAGATCGAGCGCAATTTCACAAAACGGGAAATCCTTGAGCTGTATTTGAACACAGTGTATTTCGGTCGAGGCGCCTACGGAGTCGAATCCGCATCCCAAATCTATTTTGGCAAGAGCGCCGCGGAAATAACAATCCCGGAATACACGTTACTGATCGGCATGCTCAAGGGAGCTATCTACTACGATCCAATCAACCATCCACAACGGGCGTTTCGGCGTCGTGACATTGTGATCGGCCAGATGGTCAAGGATGGCATCATCACGGCCGACCAAGGAGAAAAAATTCGCGCAGACTCGTTGACGTTTCGTACGATCGACCCCGACATGCGCAGTGGCCTTGCTCCGCATTTTGTGGAGTGGGTGCGACAGCAGCTCGTTCGAAAGTCCGAACGGTACGGTTTCGACATCTTGCGCGATGGACTTCGCGTTTATACGTCTCTCGATAGCCGGATGCAGCGGCATGCCAATCGCTCCGTCGAAGAACATCTCAAGGAATATCAAGCGCGTTTCGACTCAACGTGGGATTGGCGACTCTATCCTGATATCCTGAAGGAAAATGTTGAGAGACGCATCCGTGAGACTGAGCAATTTAAACGCGCAAAGTTACCGGAGGAGCGGGACAGCCTCTCGAACGTTCTTCGAAACAGCGCCGCATTCATTGACTCGGTGAAGAACCTCACCAAGATGATAGAAGTTGGGTTTGTAGTCATCAATCCGCATAATGGTTATGTTGTAACTATGGTCGGTGGCAGCAACTTCCGCTCATTCAAGTATGGACTGAACCATGCCACGCAGATTCGGCGGCAACCTGGATCTGCATTCAAGCCGTTCGTGTATACCGTCGCCATTGACAACGGATACCCCGTGTGCTATGAGCTTCTGAATCAACCCGTGACCATTCCTATGCCAGATGGAACACGCTGGACACCGCAGAATTTTGACCGGGGCGTTGGCGGGAAAATAACGTTGAGGGAAGCGTTCAAGCATTCCATCAACCTGATCGCCGTGCGCGCAATTCTTGAGATCGCGCCTGTTCGGACGGTTGTGGAATATTCAAAACGTATGGGGATCAAGTCGAACATCCCCCCGTATGAATCCATTGCGCTTGGAACGGCAGTCGTCACTCCCCTTGAAATGGCCGCTGCCTACGGCGTGTATCCGAATGAGGGAGTCTACGTCGAACCGACGGCGATTCTTCGCATCGAGGATAAGGATGGAAACCTGATCGAGGAGAGTGTGCCCGAAAAGCGGGAAGTGCTAAGCAAGGAAACCGCCTATTTGATGACAAGTTTGATGGAAGATAACGTGAATGGAGGGACCGGCGGCCGGGTGAGACGATTCTTCAATCTCCCCGCAGCCGGGAAAACTGGCACGACACAAGATTATGCCGATGCGTGGTTTGTCGGGTTTACGCCGCAACTCGCCGCCGCGGTATGGGTAGGATTTGACGATAACCGCATTAGGTTTGGAAGTTCCGACGGGCAGGGTGGACGCGCTGCCGCACCGATCTTCGGGCGCTTTATGCAATACACCTACGACGATCCCCAAATCGGTTTGCCACTCGAATACTTCCGTCAACCGGATGGTGTGGTCACAGATACGATCTGCGTTGACACAAAGAAAAAAGTGCGCGAGTGGTGCCCCAATCGTACAACCGAAATCTTCAACTCACGATACCCCCTCGGCCTGTGCGATGTTCACACCAGCTTGCATTGGAATGAAGGGAAGGAAAGCCCAAGCAAGATTAGCTGGTAGGGGAGGGTTGTCCCGGTTCGCGTTTCGGGTTCGGAGTTTCGGGTTGGGGGTATTCACTTTCCAGCGATTCGTTCCCCCTACTTCTTCCTCCCCAATGCCTCCTTCTCCCAGTTCACTTCGTCAGTAACATCTTCTTTGTCTGCACAAAAGTCCCGGCGCTCA
>JANONN010000141.1:0-5333 GCA_031420835.1 Ignavibacteriales bacterium
GTTGATAGGAATGTCTCCCTTTGACCGGAAGCTGATCTTGACGCCGTCGCCAAACTCGGAGATGAGCAAACCAACCTGAACGCTTTCGATCATGAGGGTGTAGTTGATGAAATTCTCCGCGTCAACTTCCGATGTTCCTGTCTCGCGAAACATCTCCCTCGTCAATGTCATGTGCGCGACTTTCTGGGAGTGAGCCGTTTGGAGCGATCCCAAAGCTCGTCCCAAGAGACGAAGGCGATTCGACGAACCTTGTTCGTAGATCTGATGATAGGTCGAGACCGGATCCGCGCCCCATTCGATGAGTTGCGCAACGATACGATGGAGTTCGCCTGTCGTCTTTGGAAATCGAAATGAGCCAGTGTCGGTCATGATTGCCACATATAACGATGTCGCGACCTCCGCTGAGAATGGACGATAATCGAGCGCCATGAGAAGCGAATAGACAATCTGCCCTGTTGCCGCAGAGGACTCGTCAATGATATACAGTTCGGCGAATTCTTCTTTGTCGAGATGATGATCAATGCACACCTTCGCAGCGCGACTCTCACGAACGATCTGCTCCATCAAAGCAAGCCGGGCAAGCTGGTTCGCATCCGCGACAATAATCACTTCAGCTTCTGTGACGAGGTTGGAATCTCTTGCCGGATCAAAACACAGTATCAAGCCGGCCGGGTCGAGAAACGAATACTGGGGTGGAGTTTCGCTGTGGTTGATGATCGTAGCTGACTTTCCTCGTGATCGGAGGAAGGCGGCAAGTGCGAGTTCGCTACCAATCCCATCGCCATCCGGATTGATATGAGTTGTGATGACGAAGCGATGATGCCGTTCAACAAGCTGACGAAATGATTTGAATTCTTCAGTTAACATGGCCATGGAGATTATCTACTGCGATTGCTCGTTCCCATGCTCTGCGTGGGAACGTTGGTCTGCCGCTCTGCGGCGAGTTCTTTTTCAGTACGAAGCAAACGCGGAGCGTCTTGTGCTTTTCGATCCTACGCAGAGCGTCGGAACGAAAACATCTGTGCCTGCATGCCGGTCGAGAGAACAAAAAAGGTGTGACCGTTGAATGCGATCACACCTTTTCGTTTTGAGTTCAGCGCTTCACTTACTGAACGACCCAAGTGTCTCCGGAGTTGAGCAGCTTCTTGAAGTCGCCAACACCGCGTTTTCCCTTTGCGAACGCGATCTGCCGATCCATTTCCTCCTCATACACAGGTCGAGAAACAGCCAGGAAGATTCCTACCGGTCGCGGCAAGTGCGATTTATAGGTCATGTCGGCGAGAATAAAAGAAAGCGTCGTGTCATGCTCATCATGCACGAGCAAATCGCTCACCGAGTACTTGCTGTCTTTCAACGACACGACTTCCGGTGTGAAGCCGTTCAACCGGATTCCCTTGGCTCGCTCTTTCCCGAACACCAATGGCTTACCGTGCTCAAGGAAGACGACGTTGTCATCTTTTGTTTCTTTCTCCGTGAACGCGAAGAAGGCTCCATCATTGAACACGTTACAGTTCTGGTAAATCTCAACGAACGCGGTTCCTTTGTGTTGTGCCGCTCGCTTCAAAATCGCCTGCATGTGTTTCGGATCGCGATCCAACGTTCGTGCAACGAAGGTCGCACTCGATCCCAACGCCAACGCAGCCGGATTGAACGGATAGTCGAGTGAACCGTAGGGAGTTGACTTCGTAATCTTACCAATCTCCGACGTAGGGGAGTATTGCCCCTTGGTAAGGCCGTAGATCTGATTGTTGAAGAGGAGGATCTTCACATCGAGGTTTCGTCGGAGGAGATGAATCATATGATTTCCGCCGATACTCAGTCCGTCTCCATCACCCGTTACGATCCACACCGACAAGTCAGGCCGGGCCATCTTCACCCCGGACGCGATCGCCGTTGCCCGCCCATGAATGCTGTGGAAGCCATACGTATTCATATAGTACGGAAAGCGGCTTGAACAGCCGATGCCGGAAACGAATACCATTTTATGCCGTGGAATGCCAAAGTCCGGCATTACTCTCTGCATTTGAGCAAGAATGGAATAATCACCGCATCCCGGACACCACCGGACATCCTGATCGCTCTGAAAATCCTTGGCGGTATATTTCGGAGTTTCTAGTTTGGAAGTTTGTTCGACAATTTCTTGGACGAGCGTGCTCATGATTATCCTTTCAGGATTTCATCAATCTTGTTTTCAATTTCGATTGCCTTGAACGGCAAACCCTGCACTTTGTTGAGGCCCACGGCCGGTACCAAGTATTTCGCGCGAAGAACTTTCAGGAGTTGTCCCAGGTTCAGTTCTGGCACTAAGACGTGCTTAAAGTTATACAGAACCTCTCCCACGTTCTTCGGAAGCGGATTGAGATAGCGCAAATGAAGGTGAGAGACCGAGTTTCCCTTCTCTCTGTGCCGTGTCACAGCTGACCGAATCGCGCCATAGGTGCTTCCCCAGCCGACCACGAGGATATCTCCCTTCTCGTCTCCTTCCACTTCCGCCAACGGAATATCGTTTGCGATGTGCTCGACCCTCTCTGCACGGAGCTTTACCATAAGCTCGTGGTTCTCAGGCTCGTAGTTGACGTTCCCGGTGAGGTTTTGTTTTTCTAAGCCGCCGATCCGGTGTTCAAGTCCGGGGGTTCCGGGAATTGCCCATGGTCGTGCAAGTGTCTTCTCGTCACGAACGTACGGAAGGAATCCTTCCTTCTCAGTGCGGAATTTCGTCGAAATGTCCGGCATGGCATCGATGTCAGGAATCAACCACGGCTCAGATCCGTTGCCGAGATAACCATCGGAAAGGAAGAACACCGGGGTCATATATTTGAGAGCGATTCTGCAAGCTTCAAACGCCATGTAGAAACAGTCACCAGGAGTTGCGGCGGCTACGACGGGAATGGGAGACTCGCCGTTTCGGCCATACAGTGCCTGAAGCAAATCTGCTTGTTCGGTCTTTGTGGGGAGTCCGGTGCTTGGTCCGCCACGCTGGATGTTGCAGACGACGAGTGGCAATTCGACCATCACTGCAAGACCCAATGCCTCGGTTTTGAGTGCCACGCCCGGTCCGCTTGTTGTGGTCACTCCGAGTGCCCCTGAGAACGATGCTCCAATCGCTGAAGCTACGCCTGCGATCTCATCTTCCGCCTGGAAGGTTTTCACGCCAAAATTCTTATACATCGCAAGCTCATGGAGGATGTCGCTCGCTGGCGTTATGGGATAGCTACCGAGGAACAAATCAACTTTTGCTTTGCTCGCAGCTGCCATCAATCCCCACGCTGTTGCCTGGTTCCCTGTCATGTTGCGGTACTTGCCGGGAGTGAGTTTTGCGGCGTCAACCTGATATCGAACGGTGAAGATTTCCGTCGTCTCCGCGAAATTCCAACCAGCCTTGAGGACGCGAAGGTTTGCTTCCATTATCTCGGGCTTGTCTTTGAATTTTTTGTTGATCCAATCGATCGTGGATTCCAGCGGGCGGTTGTACATCCAGTACATCATTCCAAGTGCGAAAAAGTTCTTGGAGCGATCAACTAACTTGCTGGAGAGATTCAGATCTTGTAACGCGAGCGCGGTCAGCTTGCTGATGTCCACTTCAAAGACACGATACTTCTCGAGCGATCCGTCCTTGAGGGGGTTGGAGGTGTAGCCCGAAAGCTTCAAATTCTTGTCGTTGAAGCCGTCGGTATTGACGATGATCGCGCCGCCATCCACAAGACTCCGCAGATTGACTTTGAGAGCGGCGGCGTTCATCGCCACGAGCACATCGCAAGCATCGCCGGGTGTATTGATTTCCGTACTGCCAAAGTGGATCTGGAAACCGCTTACGCCGAAGAGTGTTCCCGCCGGAGCACGGATTTCGGCGGGGAAATCGGGGAGCGTGCTGAGGTCGTTGCCAAGGATCGCGGTGGTGTTTGTGAACTGTGTGCCTGTTAATTGCATCCCGTCGCCGGAGTCACCGGCGAAACGGATCGTCACTTCTTCAAGATTGCGAGTTGTCTTTTCAGCCATGTTCTATGCTTCCGCGGAGGATCGAAAGGTGAGACACAAGTGAGTTTCGAACTGAATCAAAGTTAGTCAATTTTTGAATGAAAAGTCAAGGTAACGCGCGAGTGTGATCTGGTGGAATAAAAAACACCCGTCTCCATTGTTGCAGAAGACGGGCGTTTGAGTCACTGATATGAAATTGTTACTCTCTTACGACCCACACTTTGACGGTTCCGGAAACGCCACCGAGAGGAAAGGAGTATCGTGGATGTATCACCCAAAGAAGTTAATTGCATTTGTTCACGACGAGGCGTATCTTGGGAAAAAGAGCCGGAGAAGCACCTATGAAACTTACTATTGTCGTTGAGCCGGATGGCGGTGGATACCATGCCAAAGTTCCTGCTTTACCAGGATGTGGGACATGGGCTGAGACAGAAGAGAAGGCACGAAAACAGATTAGAGAGGCGATTCAATTATATCTCGAAGCTGACGAGGTTGATCTTCACAAAGCACATCGTAAAGCCAAGTTGGTGAGAATCACCGTGTGATGACAAAGGCTCCCCGGATCACATCAGATGATGTCATTCGTGTCCTTAGACAGTTAGGGTTTGTGAAAACAAAGCAGCGGGGGAGTCATCAGAAGTGGAAGCACTCTGTTTCTAATCGTATCGTCATTGTTGCCTATCATTCCAAGCGTATCATCCATCCTAAAACTCTCGCGACGATTGTCGAGGGTACCGGTCTCGCCATGGATGAGTTCACAAGTTACCTCTAACTGTCTTTCAAACTAGCAGGCAACGAAAAGCAACTAATAAAAAAAGCTGACCAACCATGGCCAGCCTTTTCTTTTTGCATAGACGAAGAAATCGTTACTCTCTTACGACCCACACTTTGACGGTTCCGGAAACGCCACCCTGGAGTTTTACCGGTACGTCGTAGATGCCGAGTGACTTGATAGAATCTTCCAACACGATCATTCGCTTATCAAGCTCGATTCCTTTCTCTTTCAAGCCGTCTGCGATCATCTGCGATGTCACGGAGCCGAAGAGCTTTTCATCTTCCCCTACCTTCATCTTGATGGTGATCGAGACCTTCTCCAGTTGTTGAGCGAGCGTTTCCGCGGACCTCTTCTCTTTTTCCATCCGCTTTGTCGCCATCATTTTTTCTTGTTCCAATATTTTGATGGCGCTCGGGGTCGCTTCATACGCGATCTTGCGGGGAATAAGAAAATTCCGTGCATATCCGTCCTTCACATCCCGAACATCACCAATGTGTCCAAGTTTGTCGAAATCCTGTCGAAGAATTATTTTCATCTGGTCATCTCCTTTTCTTATTTCACCGCATCGGCGACGTATGGAAGA
>JANONN010000142.1:0-2146 GCA_031420835.1 Ignavibacteriales bacterium
AAGGAGACCTTTTTCGATTCGAAGAGGGCTCCCACGCGCACCATTGTCGGAAGTTGGGTGCGGAACTCCTGGCCCGGTTTGTTCTTCCCTTTTATGGCATCCTGCAAACTATCTTGTCCGGTCGCCGAGAATGGATCTTCAATCGTCAGGGAATAACTGCCACCCGTCTCGACAATGTTCTTTCGCCACGTGATACCACCAACGTCCGTCACGGCGAGCGAGAACATCATTCCATCTCTCACTTCGACAGACACGCCGATGTCAACACCGTAGCCCGTGCCGGCAGGACTGGCAAACGGATTTGGCGTGACATCCCTTTGTGAATCAAGAAAGTCAACGCCGGATCGCCTGCTCACAAAATCAAAACTCCCCTTAGCAACGTATTGATTCGTTCCCACAATCTCGTTTCCGATGGATGCATTGTAGCGATCTGTCTGGAGGATACCGTAACCGTGAACAAGTTTTAGTCCAATGCCCATGTAGGCATTCCTGAACCACGTCGCCCGTACGGGGATGCGGCGCGCATACGAAAGGTTATATTCGCGCCACCACCATGCAGTCACCGACGTCCCGCTGAAATCGTAGCGCGACCCCGCCTGTTGAAATCCAAACAGGAAGAGACGGAAGAACTCTTTCGCGAGATCGAGCTTGATGCCCATGCGGTCCGATACGGCGAAACCAATCCCGCCAAAGGTCGGAGTATGAAAGCTCAACCCAAGCGCCATTGCTTCTATATCCATGCGCGTAGCGGCCTTACCTTCCGGTAGCAACGAAAGGATATGGTTCTTGTCGGCGTCAGTCAGCAGCTTTGGTTCGCGTTCCCCATCTCCGTTTGTATCCGGGATACCGGTAAAAAATCTTGGTAAATATCGTAGCTGAACAACTCCGTGCTCAAACGATAGGTGAAAGGCAGAACAACCATGGAAAATCGTGAGCGATCGGGAATAGCAAGGTTTGCCGGATTGATCCCGATGGCATCAATGCCGCGAGAAGCCGCCGTGAACGTGCGCCCCATTCCGATGCCGCGAATGGTGGTGCGATCCCCCGCCGTAGCATGAGCCGCTGCAAGCGTCATTGTTACAAAAGCCAATATCGTATGGAGGAGATTTTTCATTTCGGCTTGTTCACTGTGTACTGGACATTCAGCGATGCCTTGATGCGGATGAAGTCGGTACTTCGAATCTTAATCGGTGTGCTTCCACCACCGGACGTCGCGAGATCAAGTCGAATCCCAAGCGTTGTTGCAAGATCGAACTTTGCGAGATCACTCCCTGTTAAGGTAATTTTCGGATCACTGATTTTCGGTTGCGAAACATTGCCAAATGCATCAATCGTAGCGGCTTCGATGGTCTTTGTCGGCATAATGGTCAGCAATGTGTCCGGCAACCCATTCACGTAGCGGATCAAGAACGACTTCAAAATAACTTCAAATCCAAGTCCGTTAGTGATCTCTAGAAACATCGTGCCTGATTTCAGAGAGTTGACAAAGTCTTTTGGGAATTTTGCGTCGTTGCCGAGATCAACGGTGTCGGTCAGCAGCCCGTTGGCAATACCCAGTCTTGATGGGAAGCGCAATCCGACACCGGGGTAGATCTTCGTCGTGTCCCAGATTGTTTTCACTCCTTGGGAAGTTGGAAAAACATCGGGCGGGTTGAGAAGAACATACCCTCGCACCATAAACGTGTCTGGTAAGTTGGGAAAGAACCTGCCGAGGAAATCATCAAAGTTCGTGGATTTATCCAGGACGATCACCGGCGGTGGGCCACCGATCGTGGGGAGAATGCGCCGCTGGCCCGTTGTGGAATTGATCGGCATCCGGATGGAATCTATCACCCTGGGTACGACACGCCGGTTTTCTGCCACGAGCCACAGATCGTAATCAGTAATGAAGCTCCCGGTGATCGGAAGGCTCATAGCCACGCGCACCGAATCAAATTTGAACTGGCCGGAAAGTTTTTTCTGCGCCTCGCCCAACTCATACACTCCGCTCGCTCCCGTGCTAATCTCAACGCGTGTCGGTTTGATACGCCCCGTAACCGATTCCACAACGAATGGCTGCGGAGCGACTCGAAGTTCTGCGCGCACAAAGTCGGAGGACCGCACTGTTTTCTTGCCTCCTCCAGAATTGATCGTTTGTATTCCAACC
>JANONN010000143.1:0-3808 GCA_031420835.1 Ignavibacteriales bacterium
CGGAGTGGATCGTGGCAGACATGGCGATTCTCAGCCTTGGTGCGATCAATGTCCCTATCTATCCAACGCTGACACCAAAGCAGATCGAGTTTATCTTGAATGATGCCGGCGTGAAGATCGCGATTGTTTCCAACATGTTCCAGCTTAATAAAGTGGTCAAGATAAAGAACGATGTGAAGACGCTGGAGCGTGTGATCATCATGACGGAGAAGGGAGAGATTGCCGAGAAATATGTCCAAGGATTTTCCAAAGTGTATCAGCTTGGTGCCGATTTTGAACGGGGACACGCCACGTACTTTCGTGAGAACCTGGGAAGGGCCAAGCCGGATGATCTTCTGACGATCATCTATACTTCTGGCACGACGGGGGATCCGAAAGGCGTCATGTTGACGCACACAAACCTTGTTTCAAACATTAAGGCCTCGTCTCAAGTGATTCCATTCGGTCCCGATGATGTGCTTCTTTCATTTCTTCCACTCTGTCACTCCTTTGAAAGAATGGCCGGCTACTACACGGCGATGGCATGCGGAGCGACGGTTGCTTACGCGGAAAGTATCGAAACAGTTCGTGATAACCTGCTCGAAGTACATCCCACGATCGTTACGACCGTCCCGAGGCTGTTTGAGCGAATCCAAAGTCGCATCATGAAGCAATTGGAGTCGGCGCCGCCAGCACGGCAGAAAATCTTCAATTGGGCTCTTGAAGTTGGAAAGGAGTATGCGCGTGCACGTCGGAGCGGAAATATCCCCTTTGGATTGAAGGCAAAACATGCTGTTGCAAATAAGCTCGTTTATTCCAAGCTAAAGGCGCGGATGGGTGGGAAGATTCGTTTCTTCTGTTCAGGGGGTGCAGCCCTGCCGAAGCAGCTCGGTGAGTTCTTTGAGGCAGTCGGCATTACTATTATAGAAGGGTACGGTCTGACCGAAACCTCTCCCGTGCTCACAGTGAACAGGGTGGATGATTACAAGTTCGGCACGGTCGGCAAGCCGATTCCCGGGGTTGAAATCAAGATCGCTGAGGATGGTGAAATTCTCGCCAAAGGGCCGAACATTATGCTGGGATACTACAACAACAAGCAAGCAACCGCCGAAGTTATTGACAAGGCTGGTTGGTTCCATACGGGGGATGTTGGCATGTTCGATCCGGAAGGGCATCTGATGATCACTGACCGGAAGAAGCATCTGTTTGTCAGTTCTGGTGGAAAGAACATTGCGCCGCAGCCGATCGAGAACATGTTCCTTCAGAGCAAGTTCATTGACCAGTTTGTGTTGATTGGGGATGCGCGCATGTATCTGACGGCATTGATTGTCCCAGAGTTTGACATCCTCAAGGAATTCGTGCGTTCAAAAGGGATTAGTTTTGCGAACGAAGCGGAGTTGGTCACAAAGGAGGCGATCCGCCAACTGTTCCAGGCAGAGATAGATCAAATCCAAAAGGACCTTCCCCATTTCGAACGCGTGCGCAGGTTTGAGCTTCTTCCACAGGCACTGACGGTAGAGAACGGGGATGTGACGCCGACGCTAAAAGTGAAACGGAAGGTCGTGGAGCAGAAATTCTCTCATTTGATCGAGAAGATGTACGCGAACGTAGCATAACTCAATCCCCGTAAATACAGAAAGTCCGACTTCTCTCTCTTTGTTTCGAAGAAAAGTCGGACTTTTTCTTTGGACTCGACTAATCAGTTCTCATTGAAAAAGCCTCTGTTAGTTGCCGTTTTGCCGAGCCAACAAATTTGAAAGTTCATCTAAAGAAAGCCACGGTCGTCGTCGATGAAGCATTCGATGACAATTCGAACAGACAAGAGCGATATCTTGAATGCGTGTCACTGATGCCTCGTTAAGTCGAGAAACAGGAATAGTATGATGTGCCTCGATGTAACCGTGACCGATTGCGCCGTAGCTCTCCTTAAAATCAAAACCACACACCTGACAGAAGAGTCTGCCGAATTTCTTTACGGCTAAAGATTTCGCTTGTTGAATTAATGTTGCACTTCGTTCACGTTTCCGATGAAGAACGTATGCGGTGCGTCCTTCTGGAAATTCGGCAGCATCTGATTCACCTATTGATTCGAGTGCACCTTCCAGCCCAAAGTACAATTCCGAGAGTCGTTTTGCCTGCAGATTCGTGATTTCAAAGTTGGTTGCGTTGGCCAATCGCAGAATAGTTAGTTTAGAAAGTAATGGATCGCCCTTGAGAATGTCCCTTGAGACCTTCGGCGGTTCCAGTTGGATTGAATCAATCGTGATTTTGACACGCGGCTTTGCCTCAGCACGCTTCTTTTCAATGAAGTACTGTTTGAGTTCATCGGAAGTGAAGACTTCAGGCGTTCCGATGAGAACTCCGTGCGCAACAATACCACCGGCACTGTGTTTGCGACTATTTGACCGCCATAAATACGCCTCATCACCGATCTTCATTCTGCCGAGAAATTGTTTTTGATTGACAGCCCACCAGATTTGTTTATGGTTGGATAAATAACCATCGATGTCAAAGATGGCAGGGTTACCTTGAAAAATCCAACTCGTCAAAGTTGTTTCTCCTTGTAGGCAAAATGGCAACTAACATGACCATATTGTTGCTTTTTCATCGAGAACTAATCAGGCTTTACGTGCTGTTGGGGGGTACTCCGGACGACTTTCCGCCTCATGATTTTGTCAGAAACTGCCCACGCATCCCGGAATCCGCGTTCAAGCATGAACGAAAGCATCTTGTTCGCTTCCAATCGGGAGATGTAGTCACCAACCCGAACCTTATACACGGGCGGGTCATATACCACGTAGGCAGTATCGCTGCTGAGCATCTGTTGGACAGATGCCCGCATCGAGTTGGCCTCATCAATACTCGATGAAGAGAAGATCTGAATGCGAAATCCTTGAGCAACTTCCTCTTCTACCACGACCGAACTATCACGTTCGACTTCCAGTTCTCGACGTTGCTTCTCTTCTTCATGTGCCTGCTTTACGATATCAATCTCTTCATCATAGTCTGAAGGCTCCAGTGTTGCCTCATAAACGGCAAGGGGAGCCTTCATTTCTTCTTTTTCTTTGGTCTTTGGTTTTGGCGGAGGAGCAACCGTTTCTTCAGTCGTTCCGCATGCGTTGAGAAGGAGAACCGAAAGAAGAAGAACCACTACTTCGCGATATAGTTGACCCAACATTCTGTGTATTCTTTCGGGAAGGATTTCATCATCTCGCGTCGAAGCGACATCGCTTCCTGACGCCCATCGAACTTTCCGACGCTTATGCGGTACAGCTTGTCGGCGGGATTGAAGTTATTGAATACCGGTTGCGTCGAGAAGCGCTCTTTTGCAATTTTCTGAAGGAGGAGAGCATTCGGGGCTTTCGAGAATGCGCCAACCTGCACGGTGTAGGCTGGGTTTTCCGGGCGCTCGATCTTCCGGGTCGGGCGGGGGAGATTCTTTGACCGACGAACAACAGACGCCATGATCGTATCTCGTTTGCTGACGAACGAGGGTTTTCGTGGCGCCTTCTTCGTTGTTGGCGCGACTGCGGAGGATTCTGTTGGAGTGGACTGTAATGCTTGCGCCTGCTTTCTTATTTCTGCTGTATCGATTAAGGCAACAGTCTGCTGAGGTCCGGCAGATTTCCCGCCCGTCTCTTCCGTTGTAACGCATCCTGATAGAGATATATACAGAGACATACAAAGAAGCATGACGGCGTTTGCCGTGACGACTGAAGGCAAATTAGTAGGACGCAGGGGCATCGAGAGTTTCTCCTGTTACGATCTTTACACTGGCGCTTGCTCCGATGCGATCGGCTCCACTCGCCACCAACGCTGCCGCATCCTC
>JANONN010000144.1:0-20937 GCA_031420835.1 Ignavibacteriales bacterium
GAAAGCTCGGTCGAGAGCTTCACGCGCTGCGCCTCGCCGCCCGAGAGAGTCGTGGCTTGCTGACCCAGTCGGATGTAGCCAAGTCCCACATCGAACAGCGTCTGGATCTTTCGCTGGATGCGCGGCAAATCTTTGAAGAGAGCGAGCGCTTCTTCGACCGTCATGTTCAGAACATCGGCGATGGATTTCCCCTTGTAGTGAACCTCAAGCGTCTCGCGATTGTAACGTCTCCCTCTGCACACTTCACAGAGGACATACACATCAGGCAGGAAGTTCATCTCGATTCGCTTCACCCCATCCCCTTCACACTCTTCGCAGCGGCCCCCTTTGACATTGAAGCTGAATCGCCCCGCTTTGTATCCGCGTATCTTCGCCTCCGGAAGCTGCGTGAAGAGATCGCGGATCATCGTGAACACGCCAGTGTAGGTCGCCGGATTAGAGCGCGGCGTGCGACCGATGGGGCTTTGATCAATTTCAATCACTTTATCAATATGTTCCAATCCGTGAACGGACTTGTGCGGCAGTGGAACCACGTTCGATTTGTAGAAATGGCGAGCGAGAATGGGATAGAGCGTCTCGTTGATCAGCGTTGATTTTCCGGAGCCACTGACGCCGGTGATACAGATGAATTTCCCGAGTGGAATTGTGAGCGACACGTTCTTTAGGTTGTAGCCAGAGGATCCTTTGAGGATCAGTTCTTTCCCGTTACCGCTCCGACGTGTCTCCGGAATCTCGATCCGTTTCTTTCCTTTCAAATACAGTGCGGTGGACGAGCGCCCATCAAATCCATTGTTTTCGATTTTCAGTTGCCGATTTTCGATTTCCAATTCAGAAGGATGCCCTGACGTTACCACATAGCCGCCATGCTCGCCGGCACCGGGACCTAAGTCAACCACAAAGTCGGCGCTCTCGATCATCTCTTTGTCATGCTCGACAACGATAATCGTGTTGCCGAGATCGCGCAACGACTTCAGTGACTCAATAAGCTTGATGTTGTCCTTTTGATGCAGGCCAATGCTCGGTTCGTCTAAGATGTAGAGCACGCCAACGAGCTGCGTTCCGATCTGAGTGGCGAGTCGGATGCGCTGCCCCTCTCCGCCCGATAGCGTGCGAGCGGAACGATCGAGAGTTAGATAATCCAAACCGACGTTCAGCAGAAACTCCAGCCGTTGTTTGATCTCCTTGAGAACGGACCGCGCAATCTCAAGCTGGCGTGGCGTGAGCGAGAGTCGCTCGACAAAGTGGCGCGCATCTTTGATGGAAAGAGAAACCACGTTCTGGATGTTCCATGTGTCACCCGTGTCCGCATCTTCAAGCTTGATG
This sequence comes from Ignavibacteriales bacterium, assembly GCA_031420835.1. GTDB lineage: Bacteria > Bacteroidota > Ignavibacteria > UBA10030 > UBA10030 > JANONN01. The sequence goes on from JANONN010000144.1 coordinate 1,324, forward strand.
GCAAGACTTTCTTTCCGGAGTCTTCCTCCTTTGCACTCTTCACACTGTGTGGTGGTCATGAACGACTCCACCCACGCGCGAAGCTGGTTAGAGCCAGTCTCCTCATACTGCCGACGCAACATCTGAAAGAGCCCGCCGAACCGGTGCTTGTATCTCTGTGAATGCCCTGATGACGTAACGTACTCGATATCCAGCTTCTCATCCCCGGTCCCTTCAAGCAAAGCCACTCGCGCTTGCGCCGGCAATTTTCCCATTGGCGTATCAAAGTCAAATCTATGTCGCTTCGCAACACTTCGTATCTGACTGAACATCCACGTTGTGCGCGGCTTGCCAAGAGGAGCAAGTCCGCCTTGGTTGATAGAGAGAGATTCGTTCGGCAGAATCAACTCGACATTGAACGTCTTTTTCTCACCCAGCCCTTCACACGATGGGCATGAACCGGCGGGCGAGTTGAATGAAAACGAATTCGGCGCCGGCTCTTCGTACCCGATTCCGCAGTAGAGGCACGAGAACTTCTGGCTGAAGATTTGATCCTGCTTCCCATCGTGGAGGATCAGCATCCCTTCGCCGTACTTCAGCGCTACCTCCACGGATTCCGAAACGCGCGACCTCATTTCTTTCTTAACTTGAATTCGATCCACGACGATCTCGATATTGTGGATCTTGTAGCGATCGGCCTTCATGCCATCGGTGATTTCTTTTGTCACGCCATCCACTCGCACGCGAACGAACCCGTCCTTCCGGATCTGTTCAAACAATTCACGGTAGTGACCCTTCCGGCCCTTCACCACCGGCGCCAGAATTTGAATCTTGGCATTCGGCGGATACTTCATAATCGCTTCGATGATTTGATCGGTTGTCTGGCGTTGAACGCGACGTCCGCAGTTGTAGCAGAATTGCGTTCCAACACGCGCGAACAGGAGCCGGAGATAATCATAGATTTCCGTCACCGTGCCAACGGTGGATCGCGGATTGTGGCTGACGGTTTTTTGTTCGATCGATATGGACGGACTCAGCCCTTCGATGTAATCCACATCGGGGCGTTCCATCATCCCAAGGAATTGGCGAGCATAAGCGGAAAGGGTTTCAATGTAGCGCCTCTGACCCTCTGCATAGATTGTATCGAAGGCGAGACTCGACTTGCCGGAGCCAGAAAGTCCCGTAATGACAATGAGCTGGTCGCGCGGCATCTCCACGTCAATATTCTTGAGATTGTGTACGCGCGCGCCTTTGACAACTAAACGCTGATTCTCACCGATTGAGACAGATTTGCGCAGATGCGTACCTTTGGAATGATTTTGAAGCTTTGTGGAGAGCAGTGATTCGGAGGTCAGAGGTCAAAGGTCGGAAGTCAGAAGTCGGAGATCAGAAGCCGGAAGGTAAAACCTAAAACTGTGAACACCAAACTCAGAACACTGAACCCGGAACTCCGAACTCGAACCTCCAACTGGAACAAGAAACCATCAACCTTCAACCTTGAACCTACAACCTACAATCTTTAACCTACAACCTTCAACTTACAACCTACAATCTTCAACTTACAACCTACCACCTTCTACATAATTCTCTTTCTCTTGTTCAGGTACTCGAACAGCGCTTTGTCGAAGGGCGTTTCGGTATCGAGCAGCACGTAGTCAATCGAGTTCTCGCGGCATTCACGTTTGATCGTCTCCACGAATTCGCGGAATGAACTCTGATACGCTTTCTGGATATGCCACGGTTGCGTCATCAGTTCTTCCTGGGTCTCCATGTCTTTGAAGACCGCGTCGGTTCCAAACGCGAACGAACGCTCCAACGGATCGAGCACCTGCATGACGATCACTTCATTCCCCTTGTGTCGGAAATGTTTGAACGCAGTCGTAATGGCGGCCGGATCGTCAAATAGGTCGCTCAGAATAATGACCAATCCCCTCCGCTTGATCCTTTCAGCGACATTGTTCAGCGAAGCGGACGTGCCGGTTTTGTTCCCGGGCTGCGTCAGTTCAAGCTCTTTTAAGATCTGCTTGAGGTACAGTTTTGTCGCGTGGGGAGGAAGGTACGTGCGCACCTGCTCATCGTACACAGCGAGGCCAACGGCATCGCGTTGTTCAACCATCAAATAGGCTAACGACGCCGCAACATAGGACGCGTATTCGATCTTTGGCAAATGACCTGGTGAGGCATACGCCATGGACTTGCTTGCGTCCAGAATGATATACGATTTGAGATTGGTTTCTTCTTCGAACTGCTTGATGTAGTAACGATCCGTTTTGCCGTACGCTTTCCAGTCAATGTGTTTGATCTCATCGCCGGGCATGTATTGGCGATGCTCCGTGAATTCAACGCTGAATCCATGATACGGACTCTTGTGTAATCCCGTAATGAACCCCTCTACAACAAGTCGCGCGCGAAGCTCCATATTGGAGAGCTGTGCAACAACGTTGGGGCGAAGATATTTTAGTGTCTCTTCCATAACGCAGATTACGCAAATGAACGCGCCTGCCCGCCCCGAGAAACCAACGAAGGCAGGCGGGGATTAGCGCGGATGCCAAATCCAAAAATGATAACAATGGTGATCAACAAGATTTGATTGATTAAAGGGCAGGTGCACTACCGCTTACTGCGTACTCCCTTTTGAGCAACATTTGCTTCGGATGAGGATTGAACGAACTCGCCCGGTTCCTTCCCAAGGTTCGCCAACTCGAATTGTGCCGAAGGAATCATCTCGCTTTTCGGATAACGTTTGATGAACTCTTCGTAGGCAACCTTTGCACTATCAAGCATTTTCAACTCGTTGTTATAGATGAATCCGACAAGAAACAACGCGCCCGGTGCATTCGCATCGTTAGGATACTCATCCGCTAATCGCCGATAAAGCTGGACGGCGGAAGGATAGTCCCTACGATGGTTTTGCTGGATTGCTGCCTTGGCAAAAAGCGCCTCCGGACGAAAAGGGCTTTTCGGGTGTTCATTATAGAGCAACTGAAAGTGCTTAAAAGCCTCGTCATAGTTACCCGCCTGATGCGCTTGCCTTGCACGTTGCATTTTCTCCTCTTCGCTCAGTTGAGAGCAGGCGGAAAGAAATAGGACGAAGAGCAGGAGAAATGAGAAAGAATGTCGCATTTGTAATCACCTCATAGAGAAATTGTTTTTTAAAGTATCAAAAAGTTGCGGGAGAAGCAATGAGTCTTCCCCCAAAGGGGTGGCTTTGCCAGAATTCGCTCGCAGAAACACTCGCTGCCTGCCCGCCAAGTTTTGTGGCGGGCGCTCAGACTTTCCATCTTCGGAGAAGCATGAATGATGGACAGATATTGTTACGCTGTCTTACGCTGCATGATTGCGCAGAAGAACCCGTCAGTTCCATGAACGTGCGGCATGAGTTTGATGAAGTGACCTGAACATGCCTCGGTGAGATTCCATTTTTCTACCAAGCTGGATGGATCAACGATATTGAAATCATCTTGCTTCTCTAGAAACAATTCTACCACTGCTTCGTTCTCATCTTCCATCAATGTACACGTCGCATACGCAATCCGACCGCCCGGTTTGATGAGACCAGCGACAGAATTGAAAATATATTTTTGCTTTTCGGAGATTTCGCGGACCGTTTCTTCGGTGACGCTCCACTTCATACCCGGGTTGCGGCGGATCGTGCCGATACCACTGCATGGTGCATCAATGAGGATAAGATCAAAGTATCCCGCAAACTCTTCTTGCAGATCGGTAAGGTCATCCACGACTCGTGCGCGGATATTATGTGCGCCCGCGCGCCGTGCCCGTTTCCGAAGCTCGTCGACACGATACCTGTTCACATCCACGGCCACGATCTCACCACGGTTTTTCATGATTGCCGCGAGCGCCAGCGACTTTCCCCCTGCGCCAGCGCAGGCATCAAGGACTCTGAACGTGGGCTTGGGGTCCAACAAGAGGCAGATCAGTTGACTCCCTTCGTCCTGAACCTCGAATAATCCATCTCGAAACGAAGGCAATTCAAATATATTCATCCGCTTCGCGAGATTGAGCCCATTGGAAGAGAATTGCGTACGCGTACTCTCCACTCTATCACGCTGCAGCGCTGATTGACATTCTTCTACGGTTCCTTTCAGTGAATTCACTCGCAATGTGATTGGCGCTTGTTCGTTGAGACCTCGGCAGATATGTTCGGTTTCATTTATACCGTATTGCGCAACAAAGCGGTCAATCATCCATTTGGGGAAGGAGTACTCCAAGCCGATCCTCTCTGATATATCTGTTGGAGAAGGCAACGATGCGTTTTTGATACGAGCCAGCAGTTCATGAGAAGCAATGCGGATGGAAGAGGACTGAAGGGCTTTGTTGAGATCGTCTGTAATATCTTGACCTTCTATTCGAAGAAGATAGACGATGGGGAGAAGTTGTGCTTGATCGGCTGAAGAAACATTGACACCATTGAGCGCTGAGTGTAAAATGACTTCCACACGGCGGAGGTGACGAAGCGTACCGTAGAGTGTCTCGGCTATGAACCGCCGGTCGTGCGAGCCGAGGTATTTGCGAGAACGAAAAAAGGAATCAATGAGGATATCGGGAGGCTTGCTTGATGAGAGAACCTGCGCGAGAAGTTCTTGTGTGTGACCGTGGAGAGAAGGGAGTTGCATGAAAGTAGCAGGAATCTTTGTCGCTTATAGACCCACTTCCCTAATGATGCGCCGAATGTGCTCGGCAGAAATATCAGATTGGTCGAGCTTGGAGAAAATAGTTACAAGCTGATGTTACGCACAGGAAGACTTCGTCGTGAGCGCTCAGTCGAACGATATGTAGCCCTTTCAGGGCAAGATGGATTCTTGCTTTTTTTGTTTCCGAGGGCGTTGCCCTCGGTTGTAATATGTTTCCACTTCGTGGAAATACGCACAACAGACCCTAAAAGGGTCATGTCCTTCAGGTCGGGGCAGCGCCCCGACCAACTTAATAGCCAACGACAAGAAACCCTGAAAGGGTGACATATCTATTTTCCCCTTCTGGATATCGCTGTTCTTGACTCTCACTTTGAAAAGCGTGAATCCTTTTCCCGGAACTCGGTCACCGACAATCTCTCCAGATTGAAGCAGGCCAAGAATCGGTTCGACATCGGAACGTATGTGAGGATACTTCTTTGAAAGGACGCGGAGGTTGCGCTTGAATTCGGGAGTAAATTCTATCTGAACTTTGCGAGGGATTTCACTTCGCATTTATTCCATCCCAAAGGCTCTCGACGGGCGTTGTCTCCCCCTTTATTGCTTCTTTCCAGCCCTGACGAAAAGTCTCCTTGCCCGGCTTCAAGGCCACACTTTCCCGAAACGCTCTAATGATATTGAGAAGGCCGGCAAGGTACTCTGATGGCATCTTTCTAATTTCTTTCTCCAATTGCGCGTGGTAAATCGACGTCCTGTCTGACATGATTAACTCCTGACATTGAACTAATGTAACTAATTTCACTGATAAGTGGAAGAGTTTTCCTTAAGCTCATCAGCATTACGCCACCTCCGCCTTCACTTGCGTCATAAACTCAACCACCCCTCTTTCCCCCACAGTGACTTCCACGGTGTCTCCTTCGGCAACCGAGCCTTCTAGAATCTTTTGCGAGAGTCCATTCGTGACATACTTCTGAATAACTCGCTTGAGCGGTCGTGCACCAAACGCTGGGTCGTAGCCGATCTTGGCAATCCAGTCTTTCAACTCTTCGCTGAATAACAGTAAAATGTTTCTTCCGGCAACGAGCCTTTCCACGCGTTTAAGTTGGAGATCGACAATACGCCGTATTTCCGTCATGATAAGCGGTTTGAAAAGAACGATTTCGTCAATGCGATTCAGGAACTCCGGACGGATTGTCTGCCGCAGCATATCAAACAGCTTGATTCGCATATTGTCCATCAATTCCTCTCGGTTCTCTTCTGTCATACCCCGAAGCTGGTCTTGAATAAGATGCGAGCCCACATTCGACGTCATAATGACGATCGTGTTCTTGAAATTCACCGTGCGCCCTTTGCTGTCTGTGAGACGACCCTCATCGAGCATTTGGAGCAACAGGTTAAAAACTTCAGGATGGGCTTTTTCAATCTCGTCCAACAAAACAACTGAGTATGGTCTTCGTCTTACAGCTTCTGTGAGCTGTCCACCCTCTTCGTAGCCTACGTATCCGGGCGGCGCGCCGATGAGTCGGGAGACAGAGAATTTTTCCATGTATTCACTCATATCAATGCGCACGATTGCATTTTCAACATTGAAGAGAAACTCCGCTAATGCCCGCGCAAGTTCCGTCTTTCCAACACCGGTACTTCCGAGAAAAATGAACGACCCGATCGGGCGTTTCTCATCCTGCAGGCCAGCGCGACTCCTGCGAATAGCATCGGCAACAGCGCGAACGCCATGCTCCTGATTCACAAGACGTTCATGAATACGATCTTCAAGCTTCAGCAATCGTGTTCGCTCCCCTTCCAACATCCGCTGAACTGGGATGCCAGTCCATTTCGCAACGATCTCGGCAATGTCCTCGGCATCAACCTCTTCCTTCAACATCTTTTGGTCCCGCTGCACTTCCACTAACTTTGCTGACCCATCCTTGATCTTCTTTTCAAGATTCGATATGACGCCATAGCGTAATTCAGCGACTCGACCCAAATTGCCCCGGCGCTCCTGTTGTTCGGCTTCCGTCTTTGCGTTTTCGATTTCCTCCTTCATTTTGCGAATGGCTTGAATCAGTTCTTTTTCGAGCTGCCAATGTGCCCGCAGTTCTGAACGCTGCTGGTTCAGCTCGGCAAGTTCTTTTTCGATTTCCCCCAGCCGAGATTGTGAATCATCGTCCTTCTCACGTTTGACTGCTTCGCGTTCGATCTCAAGCTGCTTGATCCGTCTCTCCACGCCATCAAGTTCTTCCGGCATGGAATCAATTTCAATGCGAAGCTTCGAAGCAGATTCGTCTATGAGATCGATTGCTTTATCGGGAAGAAAGCGGTCGGAAATGTAGCGGTGACTCAACTGCGCCGCGGCAACAATGGCTCCATCCGTAATCCGGACTCCATGGTGAACTTCGTATCGCTCTTTGAGTCCGCGCAGGATTGAAATCGTATCCTCAACATTCGGTTCATCAACAAGCACGGGTTGGAAGCGGCGTTCGAGCGCCGGGTCTTTTTCAATGTGCTTGCGATACTCATCAATGGTCGTTGCACCGATGGCACGAAGATCACCACGCGCAAGTGCGGGTTTCAGCATGTTCGCAGCATCCACGGCGCCTTGGGCTGCACCGGCGCCGACGAGCGTATGAAGTTCATCAATGAAGAGGATGATCTCCCCGTTCGATTCCGCGACTTCCTTGATGACGGCTTTCAACCGCTCTTCGAACTGTCCACGGAAACTTGTACCAGCTAAAAGCGCGCCCATATCAAGCGCCATGATCCGCTTCGTCTTAAGATTCTCCGGCACATCCCCGTGCACGATACGGTGCGCGAGACCTTCAGCGATCGCGGTTTTACCAACACCCGGATCACCGATCAGGACAGGATTGTTCTTCGTTCGCCGCGAAAGGACTTGTAACACTCGGCGAATCTCTTCCTCACGACCGATAACGGGATCGAGCTTCCCTCTACGCGCAAGATCGTTCAGATCGCGGCCAAAGCGTTGCAAGGCTTGGTATTTCTCTTCGGGAGTTTGGTCAACGACACGTTGTGACCCTCGAATCTCTTTCAGCGCCTTGTAAACGCTCTCCTTCGCCAGACCCTGATCGTGAAGCAAACGGGATGCAGTGGACTTTCCATCCAACAGCGCAAGAAGCAAATGTTCGGTACTGATAAATTCGTCCTTGAGCTGGATCGTTTCTTTTTGAGCGGCTTCGAACAGTTGAGCAAGCGCGGGCGACATGTGCTGGTTGCCGAGTCCGGCTTGCCCCATCGGGGCTCCTTGAACCTTGGGAAGTTTCTCGAGCGCCTCAGTGATTTTGATCTTCAAGAAGTTGACGTTCGCGCCCGCCTTCTGAAGAATGGGGACAACAACCCCTTCGCTATCTTGAATCAGCGCCGCCAGTAGATGCTCAGGCTCAATTATCTGATTGCCATAGTTCGCTGCAATCTCTTGAGCATTCTGGACAGCCTCTTGTGATTTGATTGTGAATTTGTTGAAGTTCATAACTTACTTTGACTCCGAACTATATCATAAGATCAATTTCGAATTCGCCTTTGTTTTTGTGCCTAGGCCAAATCTATTCCTGAGAATTATCACATAGGGTTCTTCAATATTCTTCGAATATTTATCAGCCAAACCCAGAGCCACCTCTTTGGAATCAGTTGATGATATGCGATTTTCTTCCCTCAACAGAAAAAGTGATGCTAAAGCTGCATACCTTGGTTCAGACATTTGTATCGCCAGATTTATAGCATTGAGATAAAGGTGTCTGCCTGCAATAGAGTCCCCACTTCTAAAATTCAGTAGGCCGCTTGTCGCAAGGAAAACAATCATTTCGCTCCCATTTATTTTCTTACGACTTATCTTAGCATGCCAAGCCTTAGCCTCCGCAACTTTGTTGTCACTTGCTAATGAGAAGGCCAGATTGTTTAGTAAGGTAAAATCTCCTTTGTTTGATTTAAGGCTCTGGAGTACTAATTCATTTGCTTTTTGATAATCCTCCAGTATTACCGATGCTAGAAACGACGCATGAACAGCTGGTCGAGATGAAAATTGTTGATCATTCAACCAGAGAATTGACTCGTGCAAAGCCTGTCCCCAATTCTCTTTGTGATAAAAATGAAGAGATCTCGCTTCGTGCGAACGGGGTATATCTAAACTACGCTCATCGAGATTGAAATTAAGAATCTGATTTGAAGCCCACTGTGCTTGAGCAACAGCGTTTTCAGTCGGTACGGCTAGAGATCGTGTAAATAATTTCCTTGCTTTCTTAGTGCTCCCCTCTTCAAGCTCGATTGTTGCAAGTGCACTGGTTAGTTCGGAAGTGTGAAAGGGATAGTATTTTTTCCCGTCAACTAACGATAGAGCCTCTTTAACATGTCTCGAACGCTTTTTCAGGATAGAGGAAACGGCAATCTGCGCTGCCAGAATCCATGGATCTACTTTGAGCGACTGCGCGGTTGACAATATTCGGTGCGCTTTTTCTGGCTTACCTGCATGGACAAAGAACCTGCTCGCAGATCTTATTACATGGCGATTTACAGGCGCCAAATTAAGTGCAAGGTCAACCGCTTTTTCTGCCTTTTCTTCCTTCCCAATAATCGTGTACTCCCTGGCTAAATCAATCCACGACAAAGAGTCCCTAGGATCGTCTCTCAACTGCTTTCGTAATAGTGCGATTCTTTGATTCCCGCTCAAGTTTTCTTCTGGATATTCAATCTCGTTTTCTTTACTTAGGACAATTTTCGCAATGTTCACCAATGATTTATGAAACAAGTTCGCCTTGGACAAAACAACATTAGCAATGTCAATAACTCTATCATATTGATTCAAAACAAATGCACTGGAAAGTGCGTCGGCGGCAAATGATGGCGTTTGATACACTTTCCACTCTTGAATCTTTTTTTCTAAACTAGGGTGCCCAACCGAATCTTCGTTCTGTATCTTATCCGAGCTTAATTCACCCAGAGAGGCCGCGAGTGTGAAATTGCGCCAACGTGGAACAATCTTTCTGTCCTTATTGTCTAGGAACTGGCCCACTATATTTTTTTTCCTGTCATCATATATATTTCGGCTCTTTTGGTCAGTAGATTAAATTGTGAAATGTATCTTTCAAGTGAATACTGATTAGCAGTTCCCAAATTCTTACTATGACCCCTAAGCCTAGGATCTGGATCACAAAGTTCGCGAACCACTTCAATGATCTCATCTTCAAATGCTTTCACCAAGATCAGGTCTTTTAATTCATTAACGACTTCGTTAAATGCATGTCTCACATATGGTAACACACTGAAATAATCTCCTGACCAAAACTTCGGTCGGTGCGCTTTGTTCAGTTTTAGTATCACGTTTGATGTCATACCATGTTTGGTAAGCAAGAAAACGATCATACTCCCTAATAAATACAAATCACATCCGTACCGATGCACTTCCCAGCGAGAATCTTTATGACCATACTTCAATTCCAGGGGAGCGTAGCCCGGATCTCCAGCATATGGCCTATCGATATGAGATGGCGTAGGTATGTTCTCGCTTACTGCTCTTCCCAAATCAGTTAGTTTCGAGACATCTCCTTTTTCAAAAACGACAATATTTGAGGGCTTTACGTCTTGGTGAGCAATTCCTATTTTGTGAAGTTGAAACAGACCAGTCGATACATTATGAACGGTTCGTAGTATCCAAGCCAAATCTATTTTGTTACCGTGATCAACGTGTTTTCTAATGTCGCCTTCACCCAGTTCAAAAATCAAGTACTCTACTACACCCGCGAGCCCAGGATCAATTCTGGTATTTCCGCTATCAATCGCGGTAACTACCCTACTCAGCCTACTGGCTTTACACTGTTCATGCAATGTCCTCTCAAAAACATATGCCTCTGTCATTGCTCTAAGTGCAAGAGCAACATCTGGCTCTTTCAATGCTCGCGAGTAGTCGAGAGCCTTTAGAAAGCCTTTTCGGCCATCTTTGTTTTCAACCACATATCCTGCTGAAAAATTTCCCCCACTGTGATTAGAAGACAGGGTAATTTGATCAACAACTCGCCAGCCACCATCTAGGTATCTACTCTTCAGTTGTTCTGCAGGACTTTTCATATTTGTTACCAATTGAAAGATTGGTGTCGTTTGTACTCATTTCTATCGATTAAACCTAATTCCATTTCTACGCATAGAACAAAAAGGCGAGGTCACCCTCGCCACTTGCTCTTCTTTCTTCTTCCTACTCCACTACTCCACTACTCCACTACTCCATTACTCCATTACTCCACTACTCCATCGCTCATTTCTCACTTATCATCCACGACTTCAAAGTCGGCGTTCTCGACTTTCTTTCCTTGTTCACCGGAAGCTTGTCCACCTTGTGCCTCCGCACCGGGCTGTTGAGCACCACCGGCAGCCTGTTGAGCTTTCGCCGACTCGTACATTTTCGTTGAAGCCTCATTCCAAACGTTCGTCAGCGTCTCCATCTTCGCCTTGATGTCGGCGGGGCTGTTGTTCTTGATGGCTTCTTCAAGGCCAACAGCGGCACTTTCGACTTTCGACTTCGTGGCTTCATCCATCTTGTCACCCAGATCATTCAACTGCTTACGAGTCTGGAAGACAAGGTTATCGGCTTGGTTCTTCGTCTCGATCTCTTCCTTCTTCTTTTTGTCTTCTGCAGAGTGCGCCTTAGCGTCGGCTTTCATCTTCTCCACCTCTTCCTTGCTCAAGCCGCTCGAAGAAGTAATTCGGATTGACTGCTCTTTGCTCGTCGCTTTATCCTTTGCCGAGACGTGCAGCATTCCGTTTGCATCGATGTCAAAGGTGACTTCGATTTGCGGAACACCACGTGGCGAGGGGGGAATACCATCGAGATGGAATCGACCAAGGGTTCGGTTATCAACCGCCATCGGGCGCTCACCCTGAAGGACATGAATTTCGACAGACGGTTGACTATCCGACGCCGTTGAGAATATCTCACTTTTCCGAGTTGGAATGGTCGTGTTTGCCGAAATCATCTGCGTCTTCACACCACCGAGCGTTTCGATACCTAGCGAGAGCGGCGTGACATCGAGCAAGAGAACGTCCGTCACATCACCGGCAAGGACACCACCCTGGATGGCTGCTCCCACGGCGACCACTTCATCTGGGTTGACCCCTTTGTGACCTTCTCTTCCGAAGATCTCCTTCACCAATTGCTGGATACGGGGCACACGGGTCATTCCTCCGACGAGGATCACCTCTTCAATGTCTCCCGGTGAAACTCCTGCATCTTTTAACGCCTTTTCTACCGGAGCGACACAGCGTCGCACCAAATCGTCGACGAGCTGCTCAAATTTTGCGCGGGAGAGCGTCAGGCTCAAATGTTTTGGACCATCGGCAGTGGCGGTAATGAACGGCAGATTGATCTCGGTTTGCATCAGCTGTGAAAGTTCCATCTTGGCTTTCTCCGCGGCCTCGCGCAATCGCTGAAGCGCCATGGGATCTTTGCGAAGATCGATTGCTTCCTGCTTTTTGAACTCGTCCGCAATATATTCAATCAGGCGATGGTCAAAGTTGTCACCACCCAAGTGTGTGTCTCCGTTTGTGGACTTCACTTCGAACACACCTTGTCCAAGCTCAAGGATGGAAATGTCGAAGGTTCCACCTCCAAGATCAAACACAGCAACCTTCATGTCCTTTAATTTCTTGTCCAACCCGTACGCCAACGCAGCCGCAGTCGGTTCATTAATGATTCGTCGAACATTCAGCCCAGCAATTTCGCCGGCTTCCTTCGTTGCCTGTCGCTGGGCATCATTGAAATATGCCGGGACCGTGATGACGGCGTCGGTGACTGTAGCGCCGAGATAGTCCTCGGCTGTCTGCTTCATTTTCTGAAGAATCATGGCGGATATTTCCGGCGGTGAATACACCCGATCGCCAATGCTTACCCGGGCGGTATTGTTATCTCCATGAACGACCGAATAGGGAACAAGCTTCATTTCCTCGTTCACTTCATCATGGAAGCGACCCATAAAGCGTTTGATCGAATACACCGTGTTCTGAGGGTTCGTCACCGATTGACGTTTGGCCGCTGCACCAACTAATCGCTCACCGGATTTCGCAAAGGCGACAACGGATGGTGTCGTCCGACCTCCCTCTGAGTTGGGGATAACAACCGGATCGTTTCCTTCCATTACTGCAACAACCGAGTTGGTTGTTCCTAGATCGATTCCGATGATCTTGCTCGTCTTGCTTCCCATTGAATATCTCTCCTTTCAGAGAATTTGTGTGCGGTTAGTTGTTCGGCATTTGGCGTTTCGGCTAGACGCCTCACTTGATCCGCTTAGGAAAATAGCCGAAGGTCGCCACGCCGGGATGGCGAGCAACCTTCAACTCTTGTGGTTTGTCTACTTAATTGCGATCGTTCGAACGCGGACATCTTCCGATTTCGGCAGCACAATTCTGAGCATACCGTTTTGCAGCTCCGCGGAAATGTTGTTTGCATCAACACCGCGGGGTAAGCGAATGGTGCGGCTGAAGTCCTGGACTTTTCTTTCGCTCAGCAGCACTCGTGCATCTTTCGGAATCTCGCTCGGCTTGCGCTCACCACTGATCGTCAGCCTACCATTCTCCACGGTGAGCTTCAGGTTCTCCTTCTTCACGTCAGGCATCTCTGCCACAACAACGCACTCCTTATCATACTCGACGACATCGAGCACCGGAAACGTCGCGTAACGCGAGCCCCCGACGAAATCCGCTGAGACGAAGAAATCGTCAACCAATTGATCAACTGTGCGAGGAAAATCAAAATTCACTATCATACAAGACCTCCTATTACTACGATTATGTAACTTATTTATGACCTTCTTTCACCGTCCACAATGCAAGCCACGTGCCAAGCAATCGGACGCTTGTGGCCATTTCTGTAATTCATTGAAATCCATTGGGTTAACGCTGAACAGGCTCTCGAGCGAGAGAATCATCCTTTCCTTCAGCGACAAGATGGCAGCGATAGTTCATGTGAGTTGTCATAATAGCTCGACTTTATGGCACACTGCCTGCAATTCTTTCAGAGGACGAGAATTGATCGCGGTTGATTCTCGACTCGTTTTTCCATATTCTTTGTGCGCTTTTGCATCACCAATCTTGTCCACGACCTGAAGAGGCTGTGTGAAAATACTCTCAGAGCCTAGACAGGAGTCCAGGCCAACAACTCAAATCCCGCTTTTCAGAATTTGTTGGTCGGGTCTGCCCGCCTGCCAAAGAACTTGTTCGTCGGGCAGGCGACCCGACACGTGAGGACCCGATGAGTTTTCACACAAGCTCTAAAAGTCGTGGCAACCCAAAACAGTTTTTTCAACAACCTGTTAGGAAATCATAAGTGAAAAGAACTCTCCTTCTCGTGTTCAGTTTCTACTCCTTCAATTTCGCTCAACAATCAAGAGTCGAAAAGGACGCGACGGTTGGATATGAATCCATCAAAGCAAACGACCTTCGAGCGCACCTCATGTTTCTTGCTTCCGCCGAACTGGAGGGTCGCGAGACGACTTTCCGCGGACAAAAGGTGGCTGCCCAGTATCTCGCCGCTCAGTTTCGCAAGATGGGATTGAAACCCCCTACGGGGGCGAAGCCTTTGGGTGTAGGCGACTCATACTTCCAACATTATGACTTGGAGGTCACTCGCGCAAGTCATGAATCAAAGATCTCCGTTGCCCCTCAGAAAGGGAAACCGGTGACGTTCAACATTCGGACAGATTTCCTGCCAACCTCCGTTCGAGATTCTACTCTTACTGCACCCGTTGTGCTCATTGGTTACATGGACAACAAACTAGATTCTGTCGCACAAGCGCAACTTGCGGGGAAGATCGTGATGGGATTCTTCGGCGGGAGAACCACTTCGCGCGATACTTCGCTACCAAGAAGTCGTCGCTCGTTTACCACCAGACAGTTTCCGGGTAGTCTTGCCGTACTGGTAATTGTTGACGAGGAATTCCACGGAACGATCGAGAAGGACCTTACCCCCTTGTTCTCGAATGAGCTTGAGAAAGGAACCATGCGACTTCCCGGATCACGCGGAGGACGCGGTTTTGGCGGTAACACGTACTTAATCAGCTCTCGTCTCGCAAACGAAATAGCAAAATCCGGTAAGTTGACCATTCAGAAACTTCGTGAGCGAGCACTTGCTGATTCGACATTCAAGCCGATCCTCTTTGACAAAGCTACCATAATGATAGATTCGAAAGCTATTCGAGAAACAAAGAGCGCAGAAAACGTAGCCGGATTCCTCGAAGGAAGTGATCCTATTCTGAAGAACGAAGTCGTTGTCTTAACAGCACATTATGACCATCTTGGGGTCGGAGGCGATGGAGCCATATACTACGGCGCTGATGACGACGGCTCAGGCACGTCTGTCCTTCTCGAGATTGCGGAAGCGTTCGCAACAAACCCCACGAGACCCAAGCGCAGTATGCTCTTTATGGCAGTCTCGGGTGAAGAAAAAGGACTTCTCGGGTCCCGTTATTACGTGGAGAACCCGCTCTTCCCTTTGGAAAAGACCACTGCCAACATCAACATGGATATGGTCGGAAGAATTGATAAGAAGTATCAGGAGCAAAACACCGACCGATACGTTTACGTCATCGGCTCCGACAAGATCAGCTTGGAACTCGACACTCTCTTGAACACTGCCAACAAGGAATCGGAGAACTTGACGCTTGACTACACGTACAACGACGAGAATGATCCGAACCAATTCTATCGTCGTAGCGACCATTACAACTTCGCTCGGAACGGCGTACCGGTGGTCTTCTTCTTTACAGGCATCCACGAAGACTACCATCGCCCGACCGATACGGTTGATAAGATCTTGTTCGAGAAGACAGAGAAGATCGGACGACTCGCTTATTATCTCGGCTGGAAGGTCGCCAACACAAAAGATGGATTGCCGAAAAAGAAATTGGGCGTTTCTCCAAACTGATATGCTTTCCAAGAAGCAATTACAGCGCGGTCTAACGACAAAATTTATCGGTCGCAAGCTCTTTGCGTTTGAATCTATTGATTCAACGAACGCCTGCGCAAAGACTCTGGCCGAGGCA
Source organism: Ignavibacteriales bacterium (assembly GCA_031420835.1). GTDB lineage: Bacteria > Bacteroidota > Ignavibacteria > UBA10030 > UBA10030 > JANONN01. Next base: position 16,985 of record JANONN010000144.1, read on the forward strand.
GGATGTGAAGAAGGGACGGTAGTGATCGCCGAATTTCAGTCCCACGGGCGGGGTCGTTTAGGTCGAACATGGCTCGCCGAGCCTGGACAGAATCTTCTGTTCTCTATCGTCCTTCGTCCCAAGATTCAACAGGGCCAATCACCGGTTCTGATATTCCTTTCGGCGGTTGCTGTCGCACGGGCGGTAGAGAAAACGACCGGCGTTGCGGTACACTGCAAATGGCCAAACGACGTGCTGATCAACAAGAAGAAAGTGTGTGGGATTCTTACAGAAAGCTCGTTGACCAACGGTTCGTTTGCATATTCCGTCGTTGGTATCGGGTTGAACGTGAACCAGCAGACGTTTTCGAATTCAGTAAAGGGCGCAACGTCCGTCGCTCTCGAACTGGGGAAAGTGTGTGACCGAAAAGCTTTGTTCCATAACGTCTTGTGCGAGTTCGAAGAACTCTATCAAGCTCTCCGTTCTGGTAAACCAGAACTCATTCTTAACGAATGGAATCGCCGATGCTCGATGTTCGGTCAGGAAGTCACGGTGAAGACGCCGAGTGCACAGATCTCCGGCACAGCGAAACGACTAAACGAGGCGGGCGGACTTGTCTTGAGCACAGATTCTGGTGAACAGACATTCTATGCCGGCGATGTGACGATCATTTCTTCGTAACTGGTCAGCGTCTTCGGCAAAAGGAGCGTGCTCTGGACATCATTGTGAAGACCCCCTGTAGTCCCCCTAAGAGGGGGACGGTTTTCATTTTCAGATTTGAGCTGAGAGAAAAATCCTCTCCCCTCATTAGGGAGAGTCAGAGTGGGGTCTCATGGAATACAGTCTCTGTTCAATCAAAAACGTTCAACCAGAGAGTACGCTGAATAGTTACATTTCTTCTTCATAAGGAACCTCTATGCTGTTAGCAATAGATATTGGCAACACCCATACCGTCTTTGGTGTCTTTAGTAAATCGAAGCTGATCGCGGAATGGCGCGTCACCAGCTCTCATCCGGGGACGGAAGATGAAGTTGGAACGCAACTCATGGCATTCCTTCAGCAATTCAAAATCTCGCCGCGGAAGATTGACGGCATTTGCATATCGTCCGTCGTTCCGAATCTCACCGACACCTATGTGGCAATGAGTGAGAAATACTTCGGCCACTCCCCCGTTGTGGTCAGTGCGGGGCTCGATTTGGGGATTCGAATTCTGTATGACGATCCATCCCAGGTTGGCGCCGATCGCCTTTGCAATGCGATCGCAGGATTCTCCAAGTACCGCGGTCCGCTCATCATTATTGATTTCGGAACCGCCACGACGTTCGACATCGTTGCCACGAATGGCGACTACCTCGGCGGTGTCATTGCGCCCGGCATTGAAACCGCAGCGATTGATCTTCATCGCCGAGCAGCGAAGCTTCCCAAAGTCGAGCTTCACTTCCCGAAGAGCATCATCGCAACAGATACGGTGAGCAGCATGCAGGCGGGGATCATGTACGGTGCGGTTGACTCGATGGAAGGAATCGTAGGGAGATTACAGAAGGAGATACGAAAGCGCGAGGGTCATCCGGCGAAAGTCATTGCTACAGGAGGATTCTCAAAGCTCATGAGTCAGCATTCGACCGTCATCCAAGCATGTGAACCGTCACTCGTACTCGATGGTGTCCGGATGATTTATGAGAGAGTGAGCAAAGCTTAGTCGCCACAGGCTTACAGCCCGCCGCAGGCAGGGGAAGCGCCCCCTACAACCTTCATTAAGAGCGTGGTCCACCCCTTGACAATCTGTTTCCCCTTTCGTACAATGCACCCGCTGCATAGGGAGAACCGAATGGGACTCAACCAACAACCCACCCTTTTCTGGGAATCCTCCGAAGGAGTCCATTCGGACATCCCTTCGGGAGAAGTCCTCACCAGCGAGTTTCGATTACGCAATTTACCCAGTGAGATCAGTGAGATAAGAAATTCCTTCACTGTTCCATTACGGGAGAATGATCATGTATTATTACGTGTATGTTCTCCGTTCGGAAACGGATCACAATGTTTATGTCGGGTGAACGGCCAGAATCATTTTTTATTTGTTCCCAAGGGAAAGCGGCTTGATGATCTGAAAAAATGTGCACATTGTGGTCTTACTTAAAACATCCCATTTCCAGGTATCCACAAACGAACGTTAGTCCTGCATTTCTCTGCATACCTTGTAAGAATGCCGCGCTCGAGATCTCATTTGACAAATCCGATTCATGTAGGAGTTTATTTGGCCTGGATTGTGAAATCGGGTGGAGAGGGGGGAGAACAATCGACGCAGGCTCTACGCTAATCAGTAAGAAAATAATTCACGAGAATCAAAATCATTGGTCATGACTCTTTCAACAAAACTCTCTCCAACTTTTGAAGTAGTTGTTGTGTTTTTCGCATTTGCCACCCGCAATTTCAATTCTTGCCTACAGAAAGAAGCTATACGTGCGGGCAAGTCTGAACTTTTCGACAAAATAGACAAAGACTTGTATGAGGAATTGCTTGAGTTGTATTACAGTGTGTTATTTGGCCGAATACTTGCGAGAATGATTCATCGGCTCGACAACATACCTCCGCTGCCCTCCATTTTATCCATTGATGCTGAAGAGAAGGGAGAACACATAGTAAGGATTCTCAATTATGTTGAGAGTGCTTGGGATACGGAAAATGCCCCGCTAGGTCCCGAATATCTTTCGACCAAAGCATTGTTTGCAGCTGAATGTTCCAAGCTAGAACTTCCGGTGGTGGAGTCCTTTTTTAACTTGAATTTTGGTATCCGACTAAGAATTGCTGGATTCTCAGAGGATGCCGTGTTACTCTATAAGACAAAAATATCGTTTTCAAATCGATTCAGTGATCGACGACATTTGCAGAGAAACCGGGAGTTTCTGGAAGACCTTGTCTCAAACAGAAAGGGACGAGAGTGCACTGGAGTTTGGCAAGATCATTATGGGCTTAATCAGCAAGATCAACGAAGCACCAAGGTTCGACAAATTGCTGGGGACAAAGCATCCGTTAAGGAAATGAGGCTGGAAGACTCATTGATCTTGGCTGCAGAGTGGGCGTGGATTCGGGGGGTTTGTTCTGATGAACCAGTGTGGCATAAAGCTAGCCCCTGAACCTGCGGGAGTCCTCACACGCATCCCTCCCGACCCCGTCAACAACAGCGGGCTTCGTCGTGAGCTCAGCCGAACGGGCAGGCAACTCCCTTGGAGCATTTTGGAACGAGAATTCTGAATCTCGCAAGGGCGCAACGCCCGCAAGGACATAAGAAGAACGAGGAAATCTCATGAATACCCTTCAAGTAATTGTCTCAACCTTTGCAGTCATTCTGTGCGGTGCTCTCGCGCAAGCACAGGAAACGAACAACGATCAAACAACCCAATCCAAAGGGGCCCGTATGTCTCAGAAAGAGTTATTCGAAAAAATGATTGGACGATGGGAAGGCAATTGCCGAACCTGGTTCGAACCGGGCAAGCTCGCCGACGAGTCAAAGGTCACCGGCGAGATCACCGGAGTCCTTGATGGTCGGTTTCTTCGTCACACCTACGAGGGCATGATCCAAGGAAAGCGGCGGCGTGGCGAAGATATGATCGCATTCAATTCAATGACGAAGACGTTTCAATCCTCGTGGGTGGACGACTTTCACATGAACTACGCCATTATGTTCTCGCAAGGCAAAGCTACCGAGCGCGGCTTCACCGTACGGGGCGAATATGACGTTGGTGAGAATCAACCGAAATGGGGGTGGAGAACGGAATTCGAACTGCTTGATGATGACCATTTGACGATCACTGCCTACAACATCCAGCCTGAGGGAATGGAAGCCAAAGCAGTCGAGACGACTTACCGTCGGGTCAAGAATGTACATGTCACTCTCCGGTGAGAGGCTGGCGAACAATGCGATGCACCGAAGCCGGCACCCCACGATTTCGGGCCCGCCGCACGCAAAGCCTCGC
>JANONN010000145.1:0-14854 GCA_031420835.1 Ignavibacteriales bacterium
TAACAAAAGAAACCATTCAAGCTCCGATAGGAGCGGCCTATTTATTTGCCACGTAATTGACACATTGATAGCGCTGAGTAGTTACGTTATGTAATGACCAACACAACTTTGCCGACGCTTTCTCGGCTCTGCAGATGTTCGTGTGCAGAAACGACCTCTTCAAATGGAAACGTACGTCCTACCACAGGCTTGATCTTCTTCCGACCATACAGCCTGAGGAGTTTGTCGATAGTTGCCTGGAGATATTCAGTTTTGTGGGCCAGAAAATACAAATTGAATCCGAAGATGCCGACGTTCTTTGAAACAAGTGTCGGAGGAAATAACGGAGGCATTGAAAGCACTTCTCTCAGCAAATGTGCTTTGTTGATCTTTCGCTTTCCTGTTACCGACGCAAATCCGTAAAGAACATAGCGGCCCATCGGAGCGAGGAGCGTCCAACCTTTTCGGAAAATCCGTCCCCCAACTGAGTCCATTACAATATCAATCCCGTAACCATCGGTTTCACGACGGATGACCCGGGCAAAATCATCTTCCGCATAGTTGATGCAATGATCCGCACCCTCTCGTTTTGCTATTTCCAGTTTTCGAGTAGAACTCGCTGTGGCGAACACTTCTGCACCGTAATGTTTTGCCAACTGGATCACTGCCGTACCAACTCCCCCTGCAGCCGCGTGGATGAGCACTCGCTCCCCTCTTCTCATGTTGGCCAACGTTACCAATCCATGGAAAGCAGTGAGATATGTGACCCCCATTGATGCTGCTTCCACAAAAGTCATTTGCCGCGGAATTGGATGTACTTGATCAGCTTTCACACAGAGATACTCCGCGTAAGCGCCTTGTCGTGTAAATCCAAGGACCCGATCCCCCTTTTTGATTCGCTTTGTTTTCGATCCCACACTCTCAACAATACCTGAAAACTCAAGCCCCGGAACAAATGGCGGGTCGGGAATGCTGGGATACAGACCGAGTCGTGCAAGAATATCGGCAAAATTCAACCCGATTGCCTTGACACGAACGAGAACATCGTTTATGTCCGGTTTCGGTACAGGACGCTCCACGATCTTCAGTACTTCCGGAACACCAAACCGGGAAATCACGATCGTACGCATTTCAATCTCCTAAGCACGCATCGACGGCGCGCGCAGTGAAGACAAGCTGTGAGTCGAGTGGCACAGTCCGAAGTTTTGAGATCGCCTCTTTGACAGGAACCGAGACGACTTCCGTTCCGCGCAAACTCGCCATGTATCCAAACTTCCCTTCGCTCACAAGTTGAAGTGCAATCGAGCCGAATCTCATTGCAAGGATGCGGTCATAGGGTGTCGGACTACCACCGCGCTGCAAATGCCCAAGTACTGTCACACGTGTTTCAAGTCCAGTTTCTTGCGTGATTCTCTTACCAACGAGCTCGCCGATTCCACCTAGGCGTATCGGATCAGTCCGCTTCGCATCTTGCTCTTTCACCACAAGGCTGCCTCCGGCTGGTCTGGCTCCTTCAGCAACACAAATAATGCTGAAACGATCGCCGTGTTTGCTTCGACCCTCAACATGCGCAAGGACCTTTTCCCAATGGAACGGAATTTCCGGAATCAAAATCACATCTGCGCCGCCGGCAAGACCGGCCCCCAACGCAATCCATCCGGCATAGCGCCCCATGACTTCAACCACCATCACACGATGATGTGCCGATGCGGTCGTGTGAAGTCGGTCAATCGCCTCCGTTGCGACAGTGAGAGCGGAGTCATACCCGAAGGTAGCATCAGTTGCTGAAAGGTCGTTATCAATCGTCTTCGGAACGCCGACGAGATTGAGTCCCATGGAAGTGAATCGATCAACAATATGCATCGTACCATCGCCACCGATAGCCACGAGGGCATCAAGTTTCCATTTCTTATAGTTATCGACGGCGATTTGGGATGCATCTTGGACTTTGATTCCTTCCGGTGTTTCAACCGGGTAGCGGAACGGATCCCCTTTGTTTGATGTGCCAAGGATGGTTCCTCCGAGATTGACGATTCCGGCGACGTCTTCTCGCCTCAATTCCCTCATCCTACCTTCGACAAGTCCCTCAAAACCATCCTCAATACCGACGACCGTAGCCCCGAAATATTGCATCGCCGGCTTTGCAACGCTCCGAATGACGGCGTTCAAGCCGGGGCAATCACCTCCGCCGGTGAGGATACCAAGACGTTTGATATTCACAGCAGACCTCCATGACTATGATTTCATTGTTACGCTTCCTGTCTTCATTCTCCGAATGCCACAGAGCGCACATCTCAAAAGAAGATATGAAAAATCGATGGTTGATTCCATGAGGGTGTAAAGAGGAGAAGAGAGTCACCGGCGTCTGCAAAGCAAGAAGCCTCTCCCGAAGATCAGAAGAGGCTTCCCTAGAATTCAAACAGAGAGCATTCCTATGAAGTGACTGCTTTCCTCTCGAGAGATATTTGGTAACGTTCGCCGAGCCAGGCACCGAAGAGGGTCAGGAAAAATCCCAAAATGAGACCGAACGCGAGATAGCCGCCTTCGACGTGAAGCTCGATACCGTACTCCAGAAACAGCCAATCGAGAATAACTGCCAAGAAGCCTGCAAGAGCCGGTTCTTTAAGCGTTACACCGGGGGATTTCAAACCAACGACAAATCCGGTTATCACAAAGCTTGCAACAAACGCGGCGAAGGCAACGTCGAGACGAATCTTGAAAATGGGGGCGAGAACAAAAACAAGGAGCACGTTCAGAGCAAATCCGAGAACAACGGCCACAAACATCCATTTCCAGACAATGTCGGTGAACATTCTCTTCGTTTCATACTCTTCGTGACCTTCACTTCCCTGCAGCTTCTCACCCACCCATGCACCCATCCAACTCATGCCTATTCCTAAGAGCAGACCCATGACATTTCGTTGCATTCCTTGCACGAGGTCGTCGCCCATGATCAGGAGGAGCCCAAGCATGATGACGAGCACCAGACCACTAGCTATTGTTGGTTCTTTTAAGGTAACACCCGGTGAGAAGTAGCCGACGATCGCTCCCATGATAATGAAACCGGAGAGCATCACCAGGACTTGGATTGGTGCGCTGTGGAATGTTGGAGCAACCACAAAGTACGAAACCCCAACAATAGCGAGACCGACAACGACGCCGACAATAACCCATTTCCACTGCAAACCCGATGCGGCGTTCATAGAACCATCAGACATGAGATCCTCCATTTGGATTGGTAATAAGAAATCAACAATTTCAGTGCGAGAATATGAACAAAACAAGGAGCAAAATCAACAGCAAACGTTGAAATGAAGTTGGAGAGTCTATCGCATCTCAATTGCCAAACACATCGAGTTGCTTCTGTTCCGGCTCGATTGCCGAATCTGGTTCGCGACCTTCAATGCTTCTGAGCCGATCGGAGAATGCGCTCAGTTGCTTGTCAGCTTTGTCGTAGTTATTCGTCGCGTTCTTCAACTGCATTCCAAGCGTCTCGAATACTTCGCTGAACTTCTGTAGCTCTCCATTAAGTCGAGCGAGATATTGAAAGATCTCCTTCGCCCTTGCTTCGATCTGAAGTCCCTTGAAACCCAACTCGATCACGCGCAGGTAGGCGTAGAAGCTGTTGGGTGAAACAGGGACGACGTGCTTCTGAACGAAATACGAATACAAACCGTCGTCATCGGCGATGGATTCATCTTTGATGATCGTTTCATAGTAAATGTTCTCGGCGGGGATGTACATCAACGCAAAGTCGAATGTTCCTTCGTCAGGGAGAATATACTTCTCCGCGATGGCATCAATATGCTTCCGAACGTCCTTCCGAAACGCGAGCGTCGCACTTCGCTTTTCCTGGTCGGACGTTGCTTTGACAAGCTTCTCAAAGTTCTCGAGCGGGAACTTGGAATCAATGGGAACAATATTCCCACCTGCTGTGTGGATAACGGCATCAACCGTCTGTCCTTTTTTGAATCGATGTTGAATAGTGAATGAGCCAGCAGGCAACACTTGCCTCAGCAAATCCTCAAGGAGTAGCTCGCCTAATCCACCCCTCAGCTTCGGAGCTTTGAGCATTTCCTCAAGCTTCGAAACACTCTGCCCCAATTCCTTGATCTCCTGCGTTGCCTGTCTTAATTCACCAAGCTTGCTCTGAACGTCTTGAATGACGCGAGCGGCAGTGTCGAGTCTGCCCCCGACCTGTCCCGTCTGGTTTGTGACAAGATTGAGCGTATGAGAAATCCGATCCTCCTGGCTCTTGAGCGTCTGTGTAAGCTCCTGACGAAACGAATCCATGTGCTGTTGAAACAGTTGAGGGTCTTGTCCGGTTGCTACAATCATCTTTGATTGACGGACAAGAAAGACGATAAGCGCACCAAGGACTGCAACGAGAAGGACTGTGATCAGCAATTCCACAAAAGTGATTCCTCTAACTATTGAGTTTCTAATGTGTGGCCGTACAAAAAGTACCCTGTCACCCCCGAACGCTTTTGTCGGGGGTCTGAAAACAGTTGAGAATCTGAATGTAAAGACACCCGATTGAAACATTCGGGTGCAGCAGCGGGTATTACGATTTCATTTTTTCACACCAACAGATGAAACTTTCAGTCCATAGCTTTGATGAATTCTTGGCCTCAATCTGACGAATAATTCGAATAATTGCGCGGATACTTTTCCAAAGGAACGTTCGAAGTTTGCCTTCGAAGGTATCGGGCACCGGTCCGGTCTCCGCAAAACGAATATTGCGGAACCCAGCTAATGTCAGAATGTGTTCGAGTGAGTCTTGCGCAAAAATGGTTAGATGCGTAAGATCACCATAGATAACTTGTCCTGGGAAAAGGCCTTGGCCGTTCGGCGTTTGAAGAAGCAAGACACCACCATTGCGAAGAGCTCGAAACATCAAAGGGAAAAGCTTCAGAAGTTCTTGTTTCGTGAAGTGTTCGACAAAATCCAGAGCAATGATCGCACTGTACCGTTGCTTCTTGGTGGACAGAAACTGAAAAGCATTGGCCACTTTGACGCAAAGTCCGCGCGAAAGTGCGAGCTTTGTTTGCTCTTGCGAAATATCAATGCCCTCAACGTTTTTGAAGCCTTGGTTAGTCAAAAACTCTAGGATGTAACCGGGACCGCAACCAAGTTCAAGGATTGGATCCTCTGGATTTAGGTGTTTCAGAACAGGAGAATACTTGAAACTACACCAGCTCCAGTATTCCCGGAGCCGCCTGTCGTCACGGTGAAGATGGGAAGTCTTAAATTTTGACACGTATTGTTCGTACAGCTGTTGTCTGATGTCCTGCATAATTTACGACTCTCCTCCTAATCGGCGGTATGATCTGTTTACCCGCCGTTGCACATAACTCCCATTTTCTTACCAACCTTTTGAAACGCATCAAGAGCACGGTCAATGTCTTTCTTCCGAAGCGATGCAGAAATCTGAGCACGCAGACGCGCCTCTCCTTTTGGAACGACGGGAAACCACAGCCCCTTGATATACACTCCCGCCTTCAACAACGCAGCGCTCATATCTTGCGCCAATGCCGCTTCACCAAGCATCACCGGAACGATGGGATGATCTCCTTCGAGTATCTTGAATCCCAGCGCAGAAATTTCCTTTCGGAAGTATGTCGTGTTCTCATGCAAACGTTTAACGATAGACTTGTCTTTCGTAAGCAAATCGAACGAGGCCATGCAAGCACAGACGATGGCTGGTGGAAGAGAGTTTGAGAATGTGTAGGGCCGCGATTTCTGACGCAAGTACGCGATCATTTCTTTCGACCCGCTGATGTAACCCCCCGCCGCGCCGCCTATCGCTTTTCCCAATGTGCCGGTGAGAATATCAACTTTGCCAAACACACCAAACTGCTCAGGAGTGCCGTGTCCAGTTTTGCCGCACACTCCGACTGCGTGTGAGTCATCCACGAAAAGCATCGCGCCATACTTTTTCGCGATCGCAACCAAACGGTCGAGCGGGGCAAGGTCGCCTTCCATGCTGAAGACTCCATCTGTCGCAATAATTCTAAACCGATATTCCTTGTTCTTATCCTCTTCGAGAAGTTGCTCGAGATGCGCGACATCGGCGTGATTGTAGATTTTCTTTTCGGTCGTTTCCGCACGACATAAACGCTGGCCGTCAATGATGCTGGCATGATTCAGCCGGTCACTGTAGATGACATCTTTGTATGTCTCCATTCCGAGCTTTTCGTTTGTGATCGAAGCAAAGAACCCTTCATTGGCAGCGAAGCAAGAGGAAAAGAGAATGGTATCTTCCGTTCCGACAAATTTCGAAATCTTTTTTTCGAGTTCGAGATGGATCGTTTGTGTCCCGCAAAGAAACCGCACCGACGCCACACCATAGCCGTATTTCCTGATGCCATCAATAGCCGCCTTCTTCACGACCGGATGGTTCGACATGCCCAAATAGTTGTTCGAAGCGAGCATAACGACTTCCTTCCCCTTCACTTTCACAAGGCCATCTTGTGGAGTTTCAAGCGGGGTTTCGTATTTGTACGTTTTCGCTTTTTCGATTCTTGAAAGTTCAGCGGTGATGAGCTCGATCGGGTTCATGGTTTCAGTTTACAGTTGAAAGTTTCAGGTTCAAAGTTCAAGGTTCTCACTCCATTACTCCACTACTCCACTATCCTCCTCTGCACTCTGCCTTCTGACCCCTGACCTCCGACTTCTGACTTCTGGCCTCTGCTTTCTATGGTTTCAACAGCACCTTATACGCATCACCTTGACGAATCGCGGTGAATGCTTCTTCGTACCGATCGAGCGGAAACTGATGTGTAATGAATCCGGTTTTCATGAACTGCTTCGCGAGTCCGGCTTTGAGAAGTTCTTCCATCTGATCCCACGTTTGGAACATGCGGCGACCGATGATACCGTGGATCGTCACTCCTCGAAAGATCACATCCTTTGCAAAGTTCACGTCGGTCGCGCCGGAGGGAATACCGAGGAGCGAGAAACTCCCGCCCATGCGGACAACACGAAATGCGTCCTTGTAAGCATGATAATTTCCCGACATTTCATACGCCGCATCCACACCTGCGTTGTCTGTTTCAGACATCACCGTTGCACGGAACGATTCGCGCTCATCAGCGCGCGTAACATCGAAGCAATGGTCCGCTCCAAATTCTTTCGCCAGCGCAAACCGATGCGACACGAGTTTCTCGTGCGACGCGGAATCGTGTGATGCATCAGTGACGTAAATGCGCTTTGCTCCTCCCCATCGCGCAACTGCGACGGCCATTAATCCTTGCACGCCGCAGCCAAGCACCGCAACAGAGCGTCCTTTGACCGGTGCGGAGAAAACCGTGTGCGTCGCGTTACCGAGCGCATCCATGAAGCTGATGATCTCCGGCGGAATTTCTCGATTGTAAAAGAGTCTAACGTTCTCCGCTGGAACTTTCACATATTTCGCCCACGCGCCATCATCGTGCACCCCTTTGATGATCGTGTTACGACAAACGTGGTATTCCCCTAATAGGCACTGTGGACACGCGCCGCACACAATGTGCATCTCTGCCGTGCTGAAGAATTGTTTTTCGATCACATCTATGAACCGCTTGTCGGATGCCACTGCGCTTGGTGTTTTCCCCCGCCAGCGTTTCTTCAGATCAGGATGCTCCTTTGCCTTCCGTAATGCGAGTCGGGCAAGGTGTGTCTTCGCTTTGGGACCAGCATCAACGATCCGACCGCTGAACTCATGACCGATGGTGACCATGTTAGCTTGGGCTTTCAACATTTCCACTCGCAGCGATTCCTTGCCGTTGTAAATGCCCACATCGGTCCCACAAATCGCACCGGCGAACACTTCGATGATAACATCGTTCGGCGATTCGATCTTCGGCTCAGGGCGGTCAATGATTTGAAATCCCTTCGGCCACTCTTGACCGTCAATTGGCTTAGGTTTTACGATTGCTTTCATGGTTACATTTAGCAGGCTGTTGAAAAAGTGCTACAACAGAACAACTCAGTCAGGGTGAGCGCAGTCGAACCCTGTCATTCGCATCCATTGCACGCTTCGACTCCGCTCAGCGTGACTGTGGTTTTGTTTTTCAACAACTTGTTAGAACTGGGAACGAACGTTGAGTTTCTGAGTCGCGACTTATTAGATCCTCACAACAAACGAAAACCGCAAGGCTGGTTGTCGATCAACTGTGTCTTTTGCCTACGTGTGAAACCCACTCGCGTTTTTACTTCCTCTTCTTCCCCTTCCACTCTGTATAGTTCTTTCGGATGTCGGCGAGAACTTCTTTGTCGATTTGGTCGTCGCCACGAATACGGACATCGTAGTTCTCCCACCCCATGAAGTCCTGCAGCGCTTTCTTCGTCGTTGCATCAAAGACACCGTTGACGGGACCGGCATAGAATTCCATTTCTTTGTACGCTTTGTCTTTGAGGATCGCCTGTAACTCTCTGCACAATGTTGCATCGATCTTCAAGAGATTGACTTGTTCCGAGCGGTAGAAAAAGAGCTTGTGGAGTTGATAGAGCCGTTCGAGTTCCTTTAATGGCGTAGCATGATCATACACGCTGATGTCAATGAAGTCATCGGTGGTACCGTCATACCCGGCGCCTTTCCGCTTCACCACAAGCGCTGCCGATTGCTCTCCGCGACGGTCTCCTCCTGCTTTTCCCCCGGCGAGCAATGCAGCAACGAGCCGATCCGCAAGTGAGCCTTTCGTTTTCTTGAACATCTCGGCCATCGCATCAACTGTTTCCCTGCCAACAAGAATGTTCCCTTGCGCCGCAAATCCTTTTCCTGTTACCATCGCTCCCTTTCCGCCGAAATTATCGCCGGCGAGACCACCAGCCCAATCGAAGCACTCGCTGCCGGTCCAACTTGCGGCATTCCCGTGCGCATCCACAATTCCCGCCTGACGAATTCCCTTAAGGCTATCTGACTCAACGAGAATCTTGAGAGCGTCGTGAGCCGTCGCGCCGTTCTTCATCAAGGCAAGACCGCGCGCACCGTAGGAAACATTGACAAAGGATTGGGTCGCAATCGCGCCGACGCCGACCTCCATCCACGGTACGACCGGGCGAACATTTGGAAATTTGGATTGGACTGCCACACCAACGTCGCCATTCTCAAGATCAACGGCGGCAATAGAGAAGGTCGAGACGAGCTTTTCCTCTAAGCATCCCCTTTGTGCAAGCCCCCCTACCCCCCCGCCTGTTTCGTTCTGGCATATAGTCCCCGTTGGAGAGGTCGAGGCAAGGAAAAAAGTAAGAACGAAGATTAAGGCAAAGCCAAATATGCCGATCATTCGCATGGTATCTCTCCCAATGATAGACGACATGACAATGTGGAGGAACGAGTGTGAGATGAATGACACTTTCCAATAAGTTAAAGCGGTCGCAATATAGGGAGAAATAGTTTAAAGTAAACGACCACCATCAAAGCAGCGGCTTTGTGAAAGCCTACGCATCACCATGAATGGTGACGCTCAAATCGAACGAAGTCCGGTAAACCGGACTTTGATAATTTACCATCCTTCAGGTTGGTGAAACAGATGCTCACCTTCGCAAGGAAATCTGAAACAGTATTTGAATCCGTTCAGTTGAATGATAATCGTTGCTGAAATAACCAAGCTTCTTCAAGAGACCTTTCCGAAAACCATTACCGTCTCAACCGACCTCCTGCACAAGCTCCCCCTCATCCACGCAGACCTCACACAGATTCATCAAGTTCTTCTCAACCTGTGCCTCAACGCACGAGATGCGATGCCGAGTGGTGGCATTCTTTCCATTTCGACAAAGCAGGTTAAGGGAGAGACACTCATCGCACTGTATCCGACTGCCCAGGCAAAAGACTATGTTGAAGTATGCGTCACAGACACAGGAACGGGGATAGATACAGCCACTCGCCAAAGAATCTTCGAGCCATTCTTCACAACGAAAGATATTGGCAAAGGAACCGGCTTGGGATTAGCCCTTGTGTACGGGATTGTCGAAAACCACGGAGGGTTCATTAACCTCCAAAGTGAAGTCGGCAAAGGTACAGCGTTTCGCATTTTTCTCCCTGTGCAAGAACGAATACTCGAGGTTCCGGAACTACGGCAGAAGGTGGAACAGGAGGCGCCGGAAGGAACAGAGACCGTTCTGATTGTCGAGGATGAGAAGATGCTCAGCGAACTCCTCCGCGCACTTCTTGTCTCCAAGGGTTACAATGTTCTGACAGCAGAGAATGGTGAACGAGGAGTGGAGATGTTCAGAACCCATGGCAAAGAAATCGCCGTCGTCATCACTGATATGGGACTTCCGCTTCTTGGTGGCGATCAGGTTTTCCGGATTATTCGGTCCATTGATCCGAAGGCAAAGGTGATCTTCGCAAGTGGCTTCTTTGATCCACAAATGAAGTCGGAATTGTTCAAAGCCGGGGCAAAACACTTTATCCAAAAACCGTACATGCCAAATGAGGTGTTGCAGAAAGTACGTGAAGTGATTGACGCGAATAGATAGAAGATTACCGCCGCTACGAGGATTTCCTAAGCCTTACCGCAAACGCGCCATCCATTTCGTGCTTGTGGGGGAATGTCTGCACGTATCCTTCAGGACTCACAACAGTTGAAGAAACAAACCCACCTGCCGGCTCAAGCGCGAACTCCGGATGCGTGGAAAGGAATGACTGCACAATGTTCGCATTCTCCTCAGGTTCCGTCGTGCACGTGCTATAGACGAGCACGCCGCCCGGCCGCACGAGCGTTGCAGCGTTCTCAAGAATTGCCTTTTGAATGACGACGAGTCTCTCAATGTCTACTGACTCACGCTTCCATTTTGCGTCCGGCTTCTTGGCAAGCACGCCCAACCCGGAACATGGAACATCAACCAGAACGCGGTCACCCGGAGGAATTTGAATATCCGAAGCGTCCGCCGTGACGAAGTGGGCATTTGCCACTCCGGTACGCTGGCAAGCCGACTTAACGAGATTCAAACGAGTCTCATAACGATCAACGGCAATAATCTCACCGATATTACGCATCAATTCTCCGATGAACGTCGTCTTACCGCCCGGAGCGGCACACAGGTCAATGACGCGATCACCGGGCTTGGGATCAAGTAGCATGATGGGGAGTCCGGCGCTTTCGTCCTGCACGACGAAAAATCCTTGTTGAAACATCTCCGAGCTTCCGATACCCGCCATGTGGCGAACCCGAACGAAGAAGTCGAGAACTGGCGAGCGAGAGAATTGGATTTGGTTCTGTTCAAGCCTGGAAAGGAAGTAGTTGAAATCAATCTTGAGGCGATTGACGCGCAACGTCAGGTCAGGGCGTTGATTGTTTGCTCGCAGCAATTGTGTAGCTTCATCATAGCCGAACCGATCTATCCACCGCTTGACGATCCAGTATGGGTGCGATTCCACTACGGCAAGATGCTGAACGCGATCCTCCACGGGGTCTGGATATCGGATGTTCTCGATGTTGCGGAGAATGTTCCGCAGAACCGCATTCACAAGATCACCGACTTTTTGTCCCCTGAGCCGTTTGATGAATTCGACCGCTTCATTGACTGCTGCGGAGTGTGGCACTTTGTCGAGAAAGAACATTTGATAGAGAGCCACCCGAAGGGCGTTCTTGATGTTGGTCTCGGCTTTTGTAAAATTGCCGTGAAAGAATCCTGTCAGAATCCAATCGAGCTTCATCTTCCAACGAATCACTCCTGTAACGATTTCGTTCATGAGCGCCTTATCCAGCTCGTTCATGTCTGTTGAGCGCATTTCGGCATCAATGAGACGATCGAGATAGGCGTCCGAGCGTTCGACGCGGTTCAGGATTTTCACAGCGGTGCCACGAGAACCGACGTACAAACTCTGAGTTCCAACCCGTTCAACTGTTGCCTTACCAGGTTCGTTTGTGATCATTGTTTCTCTCGCTTGCCACGAATCACGCCTGCGTGCCGAAGCGCTTCGGCGTGCGTTG
Source organism: Ignavibacteriales bacterium (assembly GCA_031420835.1). Taxonomy (GTDB): domain Bacteria; phylum Bacteroidota; class Ignavibacteria; order UBA10030; family UBA10030; genus JANONN01. Next base: position 11,901 of record JANONN010000145.1, read on the forward strand.
GCACGTCACGCTTCACACGATCGGGTTCCGTAGTTTTATGGAGAGCACGGATGAGATTCTCTTCTTCCGGGGAAAGCGTGATACCACGCCTCGACATAACCCGACGGGCTACTTCAAGAGCGCGATTCACAGAGTACTCTTCCAGTCCTTCTGCACCACCCCACGAGAACGATGGAATATGTTTAGCGGGAAACCCTGAACCAAAGACGTTGCAGAAGGCGCCAACGACCGTTCCTGTGTTGAACATTGAATTGATGCCGCTCTTTGAATGATCTCCCATCATTAGCCCGACAAACTGAGACTTGCTGTCAACCGTCTCAATCCCCAGATCAACCTTCACTGTGCTGTAGTTGTTCTTAAGATCACTGTTGTTCGTATCGGCGCCGAGATTCACCCATTCGCCAAGGTAGGAATGACCCAGAAATCCGGAGTGCTGCTTGTTGGAATAACCGTGGATGATCGTCCCTTCGATTTCGCCACCGACTTTACACACCGGACCGATGGAAGTGTTTTCGTAGATTTGGGCTCCCACTTTCACAACTGAGCCGCTGCCGATGAACGCGGGCCCGATAATCGTTGCCTGAGGAAACACCTTGACGTTCTCTGAAATGACGATCGGTCCGTTTTCCGCATCAAGCACTACCCCCGGTTTGAGAACACTCCCTTTTCCTAGTATGACATCACGCTTACCGAGAACATGCACGCCTGCATAAACCTCGCCGCGAATACGCGGACCCTTTATCGTTTTCGCCAGTGACCGATAGTCATGAAGAAGTTCTGATCCGTTCTTGTGAATCAAATCCCACGGAAAGCTGATGAGATCGGCCTCAACTTCTACTTTTGGAACCTCTCCGAAGTGTTCCACACTGAGCAATTGCCCTTTCGATGCACGGATAAGTTCCAAGTTCTCACCGCTCAAGAACGCTGCAACGACCACTGGGCCGTGAACAAAAACCATATCTTCCTTTGGAACTGAGCGCAAAAGCTTTACCAAAGCTCCATCAGGCAGAGCGCGACCATTGATGAACAAATAGGAGTCGGAGACGAGCTGGTTTACCATGTGTTTCGGATTCTTCATCCGCACGACCCCTTCAAGAACGGATCGGCAGTGAAGTGTGAGAGAAAACGAAGGAAACATTCTAGCGATCTTCTCTCGAATGCTCATCATGCCGCACCGAAGATCATACACAGGCCGCAGATACACAAGCGGCAAGAGACGATACGTGAATTCGTCTTCGAAAATACAAATGTTCAGTCGTTTACCCATTAATGAGATACTCGTCTTAGATTGTTTCGACACCGCTTCGTAATCAAGTATTACACGTGAGTTCCGATGCAACTGCAAAACAGTGGCTGGAGTCAGGGTGACTTCATTATCACAAACGAAAAAGCGGAATGCATTTGATCAATACATTCCGCTCTCGATTGAAAGCACACTGGCACCTTTATGCTTGCGCTGCGTCCTTCTCTATCTTCTTCGCATACTTCCGATTAAACTTCTCAACACGTCCTGCTGAGTCTAACAACTTCTGACGACCCGTATAGAATGGATGGCTGTTCGAGCAGATTTCAACGTGCAGGTCTCCGGCCGTAGACCGAGTCTCAAACTTGTTGCCGCACACACACGTCACGGCAGCTTTTCTGTATGTGGGATGGATACTCTCTTTCATCAAATTCCTCCAGTAAAAAATTTACTGGCATAAGATACTCAAAAAGTGGCTTAGGCGCAAAGGAAATTTCGGTTGCGATTCTCCAACACTCTTAGTTCGTAAATACTCAGCGTACATATTCTCTGCCTGTAGAACCCCTACGGGGTTCTGAACTCTATTGGTTTTTCTGAACTACACACGTGCAATCCCTACGGGATTGGCATTACTGACGCGCGGTTTTCGGCAAGACTCCGTAGGCCTGTCCGCTGCACTTCACGGAACGGCTGTTTCGTGCAGTGAAGCCGCACAAAGCATGCTTTGGCAGGCTCGCCTGAGTTCTCTGAACGTCGGCGAGCAGGCGGGAGTCACATGTTTGCAACAAGAACCAAAACAGGAAAAAGGAACTCCGATAGGAGTTCAACTCGCCAGCATCGTCTCTTCGCTAAACGGCTTTATTGAAAAATATGCTGAGTACCTTCGTTCTTCTGAAAAAGAAGGCTTGCCAGAACGGTCAATCGAGTACTTTGAGCTTGAGTTTCTTTTCGAAGTAATTCCCAATCATCCCCTCCTTCCCTTTGCCTTTTATCGATTCACCCCGTGTGAGCATTCCCTGAAGAAGGAGCTCTGCATCACGAGCACCATCAGATGGGCGAATGGTCATCGGCAGTACGCTGAGGTTGAACTCCTCATATCCTTCAAGATTGTCGCCAACCAGCCGACACGACATCTGGAGGTTCACGTCCCACGCCGGTGCAAACTTGGAGAGTGAACTCGACTCGATCGTTGTTGGATCAATATAGATCCATCCGTTTCGCTGCGGCGCGACTTCCTTGCTGTCCTTCCTATAACCGATGACTGTTCGGACGGTGAGAAGTTCGTTGCGTCTGGCCTGAAGAAGAAAACTCCCATCCGTTTGACGGTACGATTTTTTGGAATCCTTCTCAATGATATCAACAACAATTTTCGTCTCGTCACTCCACGGTCCGTTGTTGGCATGACAGGCGAGACAGTTTTTCGACTTGGAGAGAATACCCACTCCAGGTGGATATGCGTAAGCTTCCCGCGACTCCGGATTGAAGGAAGGAACAACCGCCACAACAAACAAGAGGGCTGCGATAAATATAAGCGTGTATCTCATAGAATGCTCCTTTCTACTTGTGGTTGCCAAAGGCATGGAGACTGTGTGAAAACCTGGGAACTCATCCCCCGACCCCTTCTCTTAACGAAGAGAAGGGGAGAATTGAGCGCAGATTCGATAAGTCCCTCTCTTCCTAAGAGAGGGATTTAGGGTGAGTTCGGACTTTT
>JANONN010000146.1:0-13436 GCA_031420835.1 Ignavibacteriales bacterium
AATAGCCTGCATCAAACGCTTAGAACGGCGCATGAACAACAGACCAAGAAAAATACTAAATTATCAAACACCACGCGAAGTCTTTAACCGGCGTGTTGCACTTGCTCATTGAATCCAGCACTTTCGATTTTCACGGGCAGAGACGTTTTTAATGCAACCGGAGATGGCGTGATAATAGCGGATCCAAGAGTCCGCCCATGGGGAGGCTCATTGAGGTGTTCAATCCCTTACAAGAAGAGGCAACTAGATCAATATCGCAGTTTTGATGTCGGCTTTGAAGAAGGAATGAATAAGGTCTATGATTTGATTCGAAGCGAGGAATGGCTTGCAAAATATGGGAAAGGATACTTTTTGTTTGTTCTCAATCAAGCCTTCAAAAAGCAGTCGATTGAAACTTCGTTTATTCTGTGTTGGTCGGCGTGGGAGCAGCTTTTTGCTTTGCACAACAGACAATGGCTCTCTGAGGATCAGATTCGAAATATGCCTGCGAAGGAAAAAATCGCTTTTATCCTTGTTGAGTTCGCCCTCAGAACTGAAGTAAATGAAAGTGATAAGAAAAGAATTGCAGAATTGGCAAGAATAAGAAATTCAGTGGTTCATTACGGTAGATTTCCTGGAAGGAAGTCGATTGAAGACGTAGTATTTTTTATGCGACTTACTGAATTTGTTATCGCCAAAGTGTTAGGTCTTTTGCCGTCCAACCTGTTTAATACGATTGAAAAACTTGAAGCTTTTATGAACAGACGACTTACAAAGTCTTAGTTGTACTATTGAGAAGAAAAAATTTGCCGCTGGTCCCACTCCGAAATGTCGGCACGGGATGAAGTGAGATGTAGGTCCAATTGACGATTTGATCTGCAAAAGAAAACCCAAGGTGATCGCACATTGCGACCACATCTTCCAGGAGCAAAGGATCGATGCGCTGAAAAATGGTTCCAATGAAACAATCGGCTTCACAACTGTCATGGCATTATCACCTACGCGAACCCCCTGTCGTCCCCCTATGAGGGGGACAGTTTTCCCGTGGCCCCCAACGAGCGGGACAGCAATCCGGTCATGCACTACGAGGGGGACAGCGGTCCAGTCCAGATCCATGATGAACTCGTCTGAGTTTGGTGGATTGAAACAGAAAAAATGCGGCTTCGAAACCAAAAGAAAAAACTCTCCCCCATTTGGGGGGAGCAGGATGGGGTTCCAATGTGAAAAAAATATCCGCTTCACAACTGTTATGGCGTATCACCTACGGGAACCCCCTGTTGTCCCCCTACGAGGGGGACAGTTTTCCCATGGCGCCCAACGAGGGGACAGTTTTCCCGCCTATGAGGGGGATAGTACTTTTTGGACAGCCTCAGAGGTTCGGGCATGATGGACTTGCGTGTGAGTTTTAGGATTGAGACAGATGAAATGCGGCTTTGAAACTATAAGAAAAAACTCTCCCCCATTAGGGGGAGCAGGTGGGGGTTCCAATGAGTGAAAACAATCGTCTTCATTACCGTCATGCTTCAATCAAGCGCGCACAAGCGTTCCGCAAACAAATGACGGAAGCTGAAGCAAAACTTTGGTCACGATTACGAGGCAAACAGATAGGATATTATTTCAGGCGAGAAACTCCAATCGGCAGATACATTGTAGATTTTCTTTGCTGGAAACAAAGGCTGGTCGTTGAAGTAGACGGTTCACAACATTACACCGAGAAGGGAAAAGAATATGATCGCAGGCGATATCATTTCTTGAGGCAGCAAGGGTTCCGTGTCTTGCGTTTCAGTTCCTCAGAAGTACTTCAAAATACAGACGGTGTACTGAATACCATTCTTGAGTACTTGCAGAACCCCCTGTTGTCCCCCTACGAGGGGGACTGAGGTCAGCATACAACACAAAAGCCGATTCAAACGAATCGGCTTCTTTTATGCGGAGAGGGAGGGATTCGAACCCTCGATAGAGGTTACCCCCTATGCAGGTTTAGCAAACCTGTGCCTTCAGCCACTCGGCCACCTCTCCAAGTGTTGAAATCAACGGTGACTAACATATTGAAAAAGAACAGGGGAAGCAATGATTCTTCTGCAATCCACCTTGCCTGCAAGACGAAGTCCCGTCGCTATTCTACGGGACGTAGTCTTGCGGAGAGCGAGGGATTCGAACCCCCAAGTCCTTGCGGACGCCAGTTTTCAAGACTGGTGCAATAGCCGTTCTGCCAGCTCTCCTTTTTCAGTCACAGACAATTTAGCAAAATCGTGTCGCAGTATCAACCCGTTTGAGTAATCACGACCCCCGTTATCGTCACAACCCCACCCACAACAAACTGTCCCGTGATGGTGTAATCCAAAAAGACGATTGCAAGCAATGTTGCGATGATGGGCTGACCGTTCGCAAACACTGTCGCTTTGCTGACTTCAATCCGTCCCAACACGTAGTACCACAAGACGTACCCCACGATGGAAGTCCCGATGCCAAGATATAAAATCCCACCCCATTGAAGCGGCGTGATGGCGGTGAACGGAAAACTGAGGGAGCTTGCGAGTCCAACCGGAAGAAACAGGAACATCCCCAAGATCATAGCCACAGACGTCGTATGGAATGCACCGTACTTTAGGATCATCGGTTTGCCAAGGATCGTGAAGAACGCCCACGCGAGAACGGCGATCAGAATCATCAGGTTCCCGTAGGCGTAGTTGGATGAGAAGTCCACCCCTCGTTCAAACATAACCACCGTGATCCCCACAAACGCAAGGATGACTCCGACCGTTTTCCTGCGGGTAATACGCTCACCTAACATGAAGTGCGAAAGCACTAGCACAATCACGGGTGTCGTTGCATACAGAAGTGCTCCGTTGGCTGCCGTACTGAACTTCATTCCATACAGATAGAAGAACTGATTGATGACAAGGCCGAGAAATCCAAGCATGAGCATCATTTTCCAATCTTTCTTCTCGATCTTCAATCTCTTCTCCTTCACGATGAAGAGCGCCAACAATCCCGCTGAGGAAATGAGCGATCGCACAAACGTCAGCGTGGCGGCATCAATGTCGGTGACGACGGCTTTCGCGACGATGTGAGTTCCACCGGCAATGAGAAGCTGGATGGATAAGACGATGTAGATGTTCATGGTGGCGAGTGCAAATATACTGTGAGATGTTGCTATTTGCTACTGTCCGAAGTTCAAGCATCGGGTGCTTTAGAATGTCCTTCTGTTTGTTCATTCTTAGAATCTATCAACGTACTTACCTGCTAAACAGATGGGTTCATTCATGACCAAACGTAACTCAGCGTCTTCAGGAAAAGGAGTGTGGTCTTGATATCTTGGTGTAGACCCCCTGTAGTCCCCCTAAGATGGGGACGGTTTTCTTTTTCAGTTTTGAACTGAGAAAAAAAATCCTCTCCCCTCGAAGGGGAGAGTTAGAGTGGGGTCCCATGGAATTACCGTCTGTGTCCTATCAAAAACGTTCAACCAAACAGTACACTGAGTAGTTACGATCAAACATTCATTTGTTTTGCGGGTACGTTTCTTTATATTCTTTCACTTCTGAATCCAACCGTCATTACATACCCACGGAGAAACTATGAGAACCACAATTACCCTTCTACTCCTATTATTCTCAACATCTCTCTACGCCCAGACCACTCCTTTCATCGAACAGAAGTTCGAGCGTGATCTTCTCAATGAGCTTTCTGGCGACGTCGCTTACGATAATCTTCGCTGGCTTGCACACTGGCATCGAACCAGTGGATCGCACGATTATCATCAGGCGGCGCTGTTCATCGAACAAAAAGCGAAGGAGTACGGACTTGAGGATGTACGTATTGTTCGTCACAAAGCGAATTCACCCGGATGGTCAGCAACAATGGGCGAACTGTGGATCGTCGAACCGACAGAAATGAAGCTCGGCAGCTACGCTGAATATGCCGTTGCGCTTGCAACAAACTCGCGCACAACAAACGTCAAAGCGGAATTGATTGACGTCGGAGCGGGAACGACTGAGAAAGACTACGATGGGAAGGACGTTACAGGAAAGATAGTCCTCACGAGTTCCAATCCCGGCAGCGTGATGAATGAAGCGGTATGGAAGCGAGGAGCGCTCGGTGTTGTTTCTTCTTTCTATCATACGTTCCCGCGTGGTAGCGATATGGTTGAACGCCCCGATCAAGTCGCATGGGCAGGTATTCCGTTCAAGGACAGCGAAGGGAAAGAAGGAACGTTCGGCTTCATGGTTTCGCCGCGCAAAGGAAAGATGTTGCAAGATATGCTGAAGAAAGGTCCCCTGACCATCAAAGTTGACATCCAAGCAAGCTTTGCCGACTCATCGTGGGAAGAGTATGTCGAAGGATGGATTCGCGGATCGAGCGTCAAAGATCAACAAATCTGGCTCACCGCACATCTCCAGGAGGAGAAGCCTTCGTACAACGACGACGGCTCCGGATGCGTGAACATTCTGGAGATTGGTCGCACCTTCGTGCGCCTCATGAAGGAAGGAAAAATCCAGCGCCCCAAGCGGGACATTCGTTTCTTCTGGGCCGATGAGATTAGTTCCGAGTATCAGTATTTCAAGGACAATCCCGATGACCGGAAGAAGATACTTGTGAACATCAATCAGGATATGGTGGGCGCGAAGCAGTCACTCGGAAGCAGGATTCAGCACATCACACGAACGCCGTACTCAATCCCAAGTTTTCTAAGCGACGTCGTTGAGAACATCACCAACTACGTTATCCTCGGCAATACTCATTTCCTGAACACTTCCGGCGCGGGTCAACCACAACCGTACTCAAAGGCGATCCTCTCTCATCTCGGATCGCGTGAGCGATACGGCGCGATGGTCGTCCCTTACTTCAACAGCACCGATCATCTCGTGTTCAACGAAGGGGCAATCGGCATTCCGGGAGTCACGCTCACGAACATGCCGGACGATTTCATTCACTCTACTGACGACGATGCGTTTCAGATCGATCAGACGCAACTCAAACGAAACGCCTTCATCGCTGCATCGTCGGCATGGTTCATAGCCAATGCGGCGGATGCCGATGTTCCCGTCGTAGCGTCCGAAGTCTATCACACGGCTCTTAGACGAATCAATCAGGATGTGCTTGCCGCACGAGATCACATTGTGCTGAACAAGAAGAGTGCGGATACGGCATATCGCGCATCCAGAAATCTCATCGAGCAGGCGTTCGTGCGCGAAGGACGAGCGCTTGAGAGCGCGCGTGTGTTTGCGGGCAAGTCCTCTTCCGCCAACCGCTACATTGACAATGCGAAGCGCACTCTCGCTTCCATACAGCCTTCAATGATGGATGCGCTGAATGATTTCTATCGGTCAACGACTGGAAAGCCAATCCCCAGCCTGACACTCAGCGCAAAAGAGCTCGACTTGAGTAAGAAGAAAGCGGAGAACATTCCCAATCTCACAGAATATTTTGCCAACCGCGGAAAAGTCGGTCCCGTACCGGGGCTCCATAGAGAGATGCGATACGAAGCGTTCAACTTCGTCAATGGCACGAACAGTTATCTCGATATCTTCAAAGCTGTTCAGGCAGAAGCGATGTCCGCCGGAGAGTTTCAGTATGGAACGGTGAAGCTTGAAGACATCGAAACTCTGCTTGATAAGGGAGTTGAAGCCGGAGCGCTTCGACTGAAGAAGTAATTCACTGATGTTACGCAGAAACGAAAAGGAGGAGTGTCATTCCCGCATGTTTTAGGCGGGAATCCCCGCCTGCGTCGGGCAGGTATTTCTTCTCGTTCCCACGCTCTGCGTGGGAACGCAAACATAGGACGCTCCGTGTCCGAATACGGAGGAGCAAGCCCCTGCACTAAGGAAGCGGACGCAGAGCGTCCAGTCCTCTCGTTCCGACGGAGACCGTCGGAACGAGAGGCCAAAAGAACAAACCGTCGGTAAACCCGGATGAAAATGTGGCTATTTTCATAGCAGTTATTCTCAATGTTCCAGAATCTCGAACCCTGGCGGAAGAACCTTTACATCATCTGGGCGGCACAGTTCATCGCTATGATGGGGATGAGTTCCGTCGTACCATTCCTTCCCTTTTTTATTCGTGACCTTGGTGTCTCGTCTCACGAAGAAGTTGCGCGATGGAGCGGCTATGTTTTCTCCGCGCCGTTTCTTTTTGCCTTCATCATGACTCCCATTTGGGGGTATCTGGGGGATCGCTACGGAAGGAAGCTGATGGTCGTGAGAGCGGTTTTTGGTCTGGGGATTTCTCAGCTCCTCGTCGGTCTTTCCCAGAACGTTGAAATGCTCTTTCTGTTTCGGATGTTGCAAGGCGCCATCAGCGGATTCATTGCGGCGGCGCTCGCGCTTGTCTCGGCAAATACTCCGCACGAACGGACGGGCTACGCACTCGGGATTCTACAAAGCGCAACCGCAGGCGGGAATGTGCTCGGACCGCTCTTTGGCGGACCCATTTCGGATGCATTTGGCTATCGTCCTATCTTCTTCATCGTTGCTGGACTTTGCTTCATCTCCGGTGTGCTGGTACTCAAGACAGTAAAGGAAGCCCCGCGTGAGCACGCCCCGTCTGAAGAGAAGCACACGCTCATCAGTAATTATCGTTATGCACTCAAATCGCCGCCGATTCGCGTCGCTATCTGGATCATCTTTATTACACAAGTATCCGTATTGATGATCCAACCGATCTTCGCGCTCTACATCGAGTTTCTCGAACCGAACAAAGTCTATCTTGCCACCATCGCGGGAGTGATCTTCTCTATCGCAGGCATCTTCATGGTAATCTCCGCACCGTGGTGGGGAAAGCGGAACGATGCCAAAAGCTACAAGAAAAATCTGACGCTCGCTGTTGCGGGAGCAGCAGGAGCGTATTTCTTGCAGGGGCTTGTGACGCAGGCATATCAGCTTGTATTCCTGCGTGCGATCCAGGGATTCTGTCTCGGTGGTATTCTCCCAACACTCTATTCTTACGTGAGCAAAAATACGATCACGTCGCGGCGTGGAGGGATTATGGGAATTGCATCCAGCTTCAACATTCTGGCAAATCTGATCGGTCCAACCGCCGGAGGTTACGTTGCGGCGTATGCTGGACTCCGAGAGAACTTTTTCATTACCGGCGGACTGCTTGGTGTGTCGGTTCTCTTTGTGCATCGGTTTTTTGTTGACATGCGCGGCACGGGCCGATCTGCTAACCGTCCGGAAACTGTGGTCGAGCAAAGTGGATGACTATGGAAACCGTCCAGTACATCGTTGTTCTCATTGTAACTCTCTGCATCAGCGCGATGACGTTGATGACCGGATTTGGCATAGGAACCGTCCTGACGCCGACATTTGCACTTTTGTATGACGTCAAGACGGCGATCTTTCTTGTCGCGATCGTTCACATTGCAAACAATTTCCTGAAGTTTGGCCTCTTCTTCCGCTCACTCGATAAGAAGATTCTTTTTCGCTTCGGTGGATTAAGCCTTGTAGGATCGTTCGCCGGTTCTCTACTGTATGGCACCGTTGATGAGTCGGTCTTGAAGATACTGCTTGGACTTTTTCTTGTCGTCGTTGGAATTTCGGAGTTTCTGCCTTCACTGTTCGAGAAGAAGATTCCTCAACGTTACGATATAGTTGGCGGATTGCTTTCAGGATTTTTTGGGGGACTTCTTGGAAACCAGGGAGCAATCAGAAGCGCCTACCTTCTGAACTACAACCTGTCAAAGGAAGCGTTTATCGCGACCGCAACAGGAATATCATTGATTATTGACCTTACCCGCATTCCGATGTATGTTTGGAAAGAGATGCATTTGTTCTCGGGCATGTGGCCAAATCTTCTGCCGGTCATTCTGATTGCTTTTGTCGGCACATTGGTCGGGAAGCAATTGCTGAAGAGAATTTCTCTCGATCGCTTCAGACTTATCGTTGCTGGGTTTGTGATGATCGTCGGATTGGCATTTTTGTTTCAATCATTTTCTTGAGCGTTGCTGTTTGATAGTCATTCCCGCGAAACTTGTCCCCGCACGATTATGGCGGGGAGCGGGAATCCAGGAATTAGTAGCATAGAGAACTACAGCGTCAACTTTTCGTCTTTCATAATCGCCACAGCAGCTTTACACATGAGCAAACAAACGGAACGTCTCTTTCTTATTGACGGGATGGCAATCGCCTACCGGAGCTACTTTGCGTTCATCCAGCGACCCCTTATCAATTCAAAGGGAGAGAACACGAGCGCAATCTACGGCTTCGTGACGTTCTTGAACAAGATTTTAGAGCAAGAGAAACCGGACTACATCGCTGTTGTCTTCGATACGAGCGAGCCTACGTTCAGGCATAAGCAATACGCCGCATACAAAGCGACTCGACAGAAGATGCCGGAAGACATGTCATCTCAACTCGGACTGCTCAAAGATGTTGTCCGCGCGTATAACATTCCTGTCATCGAGCAGCCGGGATTTGAAGCAGATGACGTGATAGGAACAATCGCCAAACGAGCCGAGAAGGAGAAGGTCGAAACCTTTCTCGTTACCTCCGATAAGGACTTCATGCAACTCGTTTCAGATCGCGTGAAGCTCTACAAACCGGGGAAACAAGGAACGGATGTCGAGATCATCGGACGAGAAGAAGTGAAAAAGAAATTCGGTGTTGGACCGGAGAGAGTGATTGACGTGCTGGCGCTCACTGGAGATACGTCTGACAATATACCCGGTGTTCCGGGGATAGGTGAGAAGACAGCCATTCCACTCATCCAGCAATATGGCTCGCTCGAGCAGTTACTCTCCGACGTTGCTTCCATTCCACAAAAAGGTGTTCGCCACAAGCTCGAAACTAACCGTGAGATGGCTGAGTTGTCAAAACGGTTGGTGACGATTGACATCAACGTCCCCGTCGCGATTGACTTCCACGAGCTGCGGTCATCTGACAAAGATACGGCTAAGCTCACCCAACTCTTCGAGCGGCTTGAGTTCAAATCGCTGGTCCAAAAGCTCAAGCAGAGCAAGCAGGCCGAACCAGAAGAAACATCAGCCGATGACGCACTGACGTTTCCGCCTTCTGAACTAACTTCCATCGCGAACGATCAGCACAACTACAAGCTCGTTACGACTCCTGATGAATTCGACAACCTCTGTCGGCGTCTCGAGAATTCAACACAGTTCGTTTTTGATGCCGAAACGACTTCGACGGATCCACTGAACGCTCAGCTTGTGGGAATTTCATTCGCCCTTGAACCACGCGAAGCATTCTTCGTTTCTATTCTGCCATCACAGACTCAAACAGCCGATATCGGATTATTCGCTCCATCACAGCCTCAATCCTTATCGCCGGCACCTGTCCGCCGCATCCCGCAAAGCGGGACGGAAGGCGGGGTTGGGCTGCCACTCACGCAAGTTCTTTCGCGACTCAAGCCAATCTTCGAAAACCCAAGCATCAAGAAGATTGGGCAGAACATCAAGTATGACATGCTTGTGTTGAGTGGAAATGGCATTGCCGTAGAAGGAGTTCTGTTCGATACGATGGTAGCAAGCTATGTCTTGCGCCCGGACGGTCAGCACAACCTTGATGCTCTAGCGAAAGAGCATCTCTTGTACTCGATGGTATCCTACACTGATCTCACCGGAAGAGGGAAGGAACAAAAACCGATTCGCGAGATTCCTGTGCAGCAACTCTCCGATTACTCGTGCGAAGACGCCGATATGACGTTTCGGTTGTATGAGATTCTTTCTGAGAAGGTCAAAGAACATGAACTGATGAAAGTATGTGATGAGATCGAGTTGCCCCTCATACCTGTTCTCGCGCGGATGGAAACGGCCGGCGTCGCGATTGATACCAACTTTCTCTCGGATATGTCAAAGGAGTTAGAGCGAGTGCTTGACAACCTGACACGAGAAATCTACAAGGTGACCGGATCATCGTTCAACATTAACTCGACACAGCAACTGAGCGAAGTTCTCTTCACGAAGCTCAAGCTCAAGCCAGTTCGAAAGACAAAGACCGGCTTTTCCACCGACGTTGGCGTTTTGGAAGCTCTCCAGCATGAACATCCGATCATTGATAGCCTTCTTGAGTACAGACAGATCGCTAAGTTGAAATCAACCTACGTTGATGCGCTGCCATTGCTTGTGAATGCGAAAACCGGACGCGTCCACACGTCGTTCAATCAGACCGTTGCTGCAACGGGACGGCTCTCCAGCAGCGATCCGAATCTGCAAAACATACCGATCCGAACGGAGCTTGGGCGAACGGTCCGCAAAGCCTTCGTTCCCGGAAGAAACGACTTTTTGATCCTTTCCGCTGATTACTCGCAGATCGAGCTTCGCGTGATGGCACACATTTCAGGCGATGAAGGACTTGGTGAGGCATTTCAGAGCAAGGAAGATATTCACACTTCCACGGCAGCGAAAGTGTTTGGAGTCGCAAAGGACGAAGTCACGCGCGATATGAGGCGAAAGGCGAAGGAAGTGAACTTCGGCATCATGTACGGCATCGGTCCATACGGACTTGCGACACGTCTCGAGATCAGTCAGGCAGAGGCAAAGGAAATCATTGAACGATACTTCGAGCGCTTCCCCAAAGTGAAGCAGTACATCAACGATACGATTGCAGAAGCAAAGAAGAAGGGATACGTGAGCACACTTACGGGACGACGCCGCTACCTACCCGATCTTAATAGCAGAAACGCAAATGTCCGGCAGAACGCCGAGCGACAGGCAATCAATATGCCGATCCAGGGCACGGCAGCGGACATGATCAAGATGGCGATGATACTGATTGATAGAAGCATCCAGACAAAGAAGCTCAAGAGCCACATGCTACTTCAAGTGCATGATGAGCTTGTCTTTGGAATGCACAAATCAGAAGAGGGCGCGATGAAGAAGATTGTGCGCGAGAGCATGCAGAATGCCATGCCGCTTAGTGTGCCATTAGATGTGGAGATAGGGATTGGGAAGAATTGGCTGGAGGCGCATTGAATAATTGTTGAAGGTTCCTTTCTTCCGCGTGAAGGAAACCTTCTTCGACAGTTGGTATGTGTCAAAGCACATCAGACTCGGGGAGCTTCATAACCCATAGTGTACTTGAACAATTGGCAACAGCATCGGGTTTGATTGTGGTGTATGAAATCCAAGCATGTACCTCATGCGAACACCGAGCGTGAGTTGCACAGAAGGCGTCATACGCACCGCCAATGCCGGGGTCATGGCGAGAGTGTGAGTACGAAACGGACCCTGAGCGGTCGGTGGTAGAGCGTCCATAAAAATGCCTAAGGACCTGTCTGCGATGTCCTCACGATGGAATGAAAATTGTACCAAGGGAGTGATCTTGCTGTCTATCCAAAAAGACATGGCGGCCTGAAACCCGTTCCGAAAACTAAATTGCTCTTCAATTCGCGGTGGATAGCTGGGACCCATCGGCACATCTTCGGGGTAATATTCCTTCCGTACGTACCGACGACTCCACGAAAAAGCCACGTCGCCTCGTATGCGAATAATAAGCAACTCGAGACGGCTCGATATGCCTGCTATGAATCTGATGGAATTATTTTGACCCACACTTCCGATTTCCGCTCCGCCCACGACGGAAGCAAAAGAGTACACCGGAATCTCAACAATGCCGCCGATAATTTTAGAAGGGAATCTCCAGACAAAGTTATTGCCGTGAAACCACCCCGGAGTACCCTGCATCCGCCCGTTGAATTCACTTGAACCTCCAACGACTGCCCATGGAGAGATTATGACGCGAGGAATCGTGTCGTAAGTAAAAGGCAACGGCGCTGATGGCGGAATGCCTTCAACCTGCAAGTTCGTCATTCGTCCGGCGCTACAACCGATCGTTAGCACACAGAAAACAATCAGTATCTGCTTCTTGCACATGTATTCTCCAAGATTGTTTTTGTGGAGGGGGCCTGCTTCACGGCTTATGCGTCTCGGAGCACTCGGAGCCGTACCGCCGGAAACAAAACCCTTCACCGGCAAACCACTTCGTGCGGTTTTGCGGGACGAGCGCGTCCGATTTGTGTACTATGATTCTCTCCGAAAAGAAGTGGATAAAATCCCACTTTGTCAAAAGGGGGTGAGGGGGATTCCGATGGAGTTCGTGCAATCTTCTGCCGAATCCCCCCTTTGTCCCTTGACGTTTGAACCTTCCGAAGGGTTCGGAGGAGAGCGCGGAGAACATTCGGAAGGTTTACTTCACTTATACGCCTCAAAGCACATCAGGCTCGGATGGCCTTGGACGAAGACGCGACCGTTGCCAACGGCAATGGTGACCAATGCCTGATCTTTGGGGCCTTTCATCGAGTGCACGATCTTCCCATCGCTCGGATCGATCACATACAACTTCCAGCCTTGCGTGTGATAGACGTAGCCGTTGTAGTAATGAAGCTTCCGGCTCTCCGCATTCTCGGCGATAAACGTACGCCATAAGAGCTGGCCCGTATGTTTGTTGAAGGCGGCCACATGATACGGACCTGCGTTGGCGATGACTTCGTCACCGACGACAGTAACTTCGTTGTAGTCCCAGCCTTGATTTGGTGTGTAGTACGACCATTTGCGTTCACCTGTGCGCGCATCAAAGGCTTCGAAGCTGGCGGAACTGTACGGGAAAACGGTTCCCACGTAGACGACGCCGTTCTCGACAACAGACGAGAAGGCGGCACCGTCTCCCATCATCGAGACAGTCCAAATAGTATCACCAGCAACCTCGCTCAGCGCGTATAGCTTCCCAATCACTCCGATAAGATGGCCGGATGAGTTATCAAATCCATAACTACCTCCGACTATTACTTGCCCGTCATACATTTTGGTGTCTCCCAGAAGTCCCCGCGATTGCAGAGCTTTTGACCAGATGACCGAGCCAGTAAGCGCATCCAAAGCATACACCGTCCTGTATGCGGCAATGATCATTTTCCCACCAGAAAATGCCATCTCGTTACGCCAAAAACCTCCCCTTTCAGCTGGCATTGGAGTCAACCACACCTGCCTGCCATTGTGTAGGTTGATTGCTCGTACATCTTCAACGTGTGTTGCAAACAACCGGACACCATCTGTCTTGAACTCGTCGGTCTGGATGTTTGTCAACTCCGAAACAAAATATCGCCAGCGAACCTCCCCGCTGCCCTGCTCTACAGCGAGTATTTCTTTCCCCGCTGACATGATCACCAAACTATCCCCCAGCATCAGCGGAGTTGCTGTAACGGCTGTGCCTACAAACTGGTAAGGAATCTCCCACAAGAGTTTCATCGGTACTTCTGGAAGAGGTTTAACATCGGGGGACACAAACCAACTGCATCCCCCGATGAACAGGAGCGTCCAACATGCTCGTCTCATCGCCACACCTCCTACTGGTCCATCCAGTACTGTATCCAACTTCTCCCATACTGCATCGGCTGGCTTGCGTCGTACGGCGGGTGTGGTCGCTCCAGGTACCGCACCTCGCTGTTGTTATAGCCTGCTTCAAACGAGATATTCCCTTGCCGCATTGCAGATGCCTGTGTATTGGGATTGG
>JANONN010000147.1:0-3500 GCA_031420835.1 Ignavibacteriales bacterium
GAGTTGTCTCGGCTGGTATTACCTATCTTAATCTTGGAGAATTTGTTCAGACTCTTTCGACGGGTCCCGATCCTGTCGGTACGTTTAAATCGTACGAGTTTGCTGTCACTGCTGGATACGGCACGCTCCTCTCACCCGATCTCGGTCTGGGTGTGAACGCGCGGTTTGTTCACAGCAGACTTGCTCCCTTCGGCACCGCGCAGGAAAAAGGGCGGGGGATTGCTTCAGGATTTAGCTTCGATCTTGGGATGCTTTACAAACCACGGAGTCTCCCGATTCCGTTCACGAATCTCGATCTTGGTAGCAAACTCAATCTTGGCTTCAACTTGTCCAACATCGGCCCAAAGCTCACCTACATTGATAAGGCCCAAGCTGATCCGCTGCCGTTCAATCTGCGCTTTGGAGTTGCTCTCAAAGTTCTTGAAAGTGAATACAACAACCTCACCGGCATCTTTGACGTGAGCAAGCTATTAATTACTCGCGATTCACAGGGAAACACCGATCCGTTCTATAAGGCGATCTTCACGTCGTGGTCTAAGAAGGTGTTGTTGAGGGAGTTTGTGTACGGAGTGGGCATGGAATATTGGTATGGGGCGCCGAAATTGGTTGCCTTGCGCTCTGGCTACTTCTACGAACATCCAAAGGCTGGGAACCGCAGGTTCCTCACCTTCGGCGCTGGCATTCGGTATGACATCTACGGCTTCGACTTCAGTTACATCAGCACCTTTGAGGAACAACATCCGCTCGGAGAAACGCTTCGCTTTAGCCTCTCCATTTTGATGGGGGGACAGGCTCTCTAACGTGCTTCGTTTTTTCATCTATTCTCTTCGAGAGCCTTCCTGATGCGAAAGGTCATTGCAGTACTTTTTGTAGGGCTGGCTTCTGCCCTCCTTCCCACCCCTTCGTTCTCACAAGACCGAGTGCTGGTTCAGTATGAGCGCGTTGCAGCAGCACGTGCGTTCAGCAGTTCGGAACCGATACGACGATTCAGTGATACACTCCACGTACTCGCGCTCATGGTGGAGTTCCAGACCGATACTGATTCCCGTACTTCAGGGGATGGGCGGTTCCAATTGCATTCCACAACAGCCCGGATGATTGATCCTCCGCCCCACGACTCGCTCTACTTCTTCTATAAGCTAAGATTTCTCGAGAACTACTTCCGAAAAGTCTCCAACGGGCAGTTGATCATTCGGAGTGATGTGTTGGGTCGCATCACACTCCCGAAGGTCATGAGCCAATACGCACCAGACGGAACGAACCTCAAGGGATTGGCCGATCTTGTCGTCGAAAGCTGGGCGAAGGCTGACTCGACATTCTCCACGTTTCCATTTTCTTCCTACGATGCGTTCATCATTTTTCACGCCGGCGTAGGGCGGGACATCAATATTGTCAGTTTGCTAGGGTTTGATCCTACACCGTTTGACCTTCCCTCTATTTTTTTCAATTTACAAGGACTCCGAACAGCCCTGGACAGTTCATCTTTCTCGGGCGTGCCAGTCAGCGGCGGAACTTTCCGCGTTGCTCATTCGATGATCCTTCCGGAAACGGAGACGAGGGTTTTCTCAAGCGGGTCACAAGTGGATACGCTTCAGCTTGGAATGAACGGATTGCTCGCAGCATCATTCGGCAGTTTCTTAGGACTCCCTGATTTGTTCGATACGCAAACGGGACAGTCCGGCATCGGTCAATTTGGGTTGATGGATGGCGCCGGCATCTTCGCCTACCGCGGACTTTTTCCTCCTGAGCCATCTGCATGGGAAAAAGTGCATCTCGGATGGGTGACTCCGATCGAGGTTAACACGAACTCAGCAACATTAGCAATTCCCGCTGTCGGTTTGACGACAACGGGGCAAGACACGGTCTACAAAGTTCCGATCAGCTCAAAAGAATATTTTCTGATCGAGAACCGCAACCGCGATCCGCAGGGGAATGGCCAACGTCTCACAATCCGTGAGAATAACACGATCTTTGCGCGAGTGTTCTTGACTGATTCTTCCATCTTTCGGTTTGACGATGTGCGCGGCATCTCTGGTGCCGTGATTGATGTTGAAGATTTCGATTGGGCATTGATTGGTAGAAAAGACCTTGGATACGGTATCGAAGGAGGAGGCATTCTCATCTGGCACATTGACGAGGATAGAATTCAACGGGGACTTGCGACAAACAGCGTGAACGCCGACCCGGACCGCCGAGGCGTTGACTTGGAAGAAGCTGATGGTTCGCAGGATATTGGTCAGCCGTATGAGTTTCTTGAAGCGGGAGATGGAAGTCAATCCGGAAGCCCGCTCGATCCCTGGTTTCAAGGGAATATTGCACCGCCTTACAAGAACGCTTTTGACGGAAGCTCGATGCCCAACAGCAAGAGCAATGCAGGCGCACGGACATTGATTGGTCTGAAAGACTTCAGCACACGCTCACCGCATATGACTGTAAAGGTGGATATCGGGGATGCCCAGCTTTCCAAGATTGCTGCACTGTCCCGAAGACTCACTCCATCCGGGACGGCGACTCCACCCACCGTTACAGCCACGGGAATTTTCGTCGCTGCAGCGAATCGAGTCTATGCGTTTCAACCGAACGGGGTTTCGAAGGTGTCGGTTGGATCAGGATTGATTTCATCTACGGGTGGTCAGTTTCCAGTCGCAGTCACAAACCTTTCGCAAGGTGTGGATGTGATGGTTGGTGCTCAAGACAGCACCGTCCATATTTGGACGTTGAGAGACCTTACGAGTGACAGCGTCTATGATAGTGTAGCATCGAGAATTGTTCAAGTACCAGAGAAAGTCTCAGTTCCGCCAATGATCGCCGATTCGTCCGGCACAAAGATCGTCGTCGTCGGCAGCGAGCGGGGGAATATCACGCGGCTCTCGCTCGATGGCTCGATTCGAAGTACCGTCTCACTCTCTGCATTTCCCGTCACATCAATCGCTTCGCTGCCGTCCGCTTCAGGATTCAACATTGTGGCGGCGAGCGGAGGGAAAGTCTTTATCGGCGGTTTATCAGTTACGCTTTCTGACCCGTCGGTAGTCTGGATTCTCGCTGTGGGAGTGAAGGCGAATGCGACGCTGATCGTTGCGGCAGAGCGTGGCGGCAAAAAGGTTGTAGGGTTGGATGCGTCTCTCACGAAGATGTTTGATGTCGAGATTGGTGGTGGATCGATTTCTGCATTAAGCATCGCCGACATAAACGCGGACGGGAACAAAGATGTTCTGGTTAACGCGGGACAGTATTTGTACGTTCTCAACAAAGCCGGAGTGATCCTCGATGGGTTTCCGGTCGCGATCTTAGGCGGAGACGAATTTGTCTCGTCCCCCCTTGTCGCAGATGTTGACGATGAAATTGGTCAAGAGATCATCATGCTCACGAAGCTTGGAACGCTGCGCTGTTACAAGGCCCGCGCGGGTGTGAAATCGGGATTTCCTCTTCACGTGTCAGGGAATGGAATTGGACATCTCGGTCTCTTCACGACTCCATCAACCAAAGTCGGCTTTCTCGCA
>JANONN010000148.1:0-3091 GCA_031420835.1 Ignavibacteriales bacterium
GTAAAGTGTCATTCAAAGGGTTTGGTATTCGATACGATGTGGATCAATGGATTCCACTTTTTCCGGTTGATATCGCCGTCCATTTCATGACACAGAGCATGACCCTCAAAGATTCAAAAGACAAAGAAGTTCTGACTGGAAAGGGAACGGCTTATGGTGTGTCGGTGAGCAAAAAACTCCTCCTCATTACCGTCTTCGGTGGATTCCAACTCCAAAGCTCCACAATGAAGGTTGGTGAAATAACGGGAACTGTTGGTGGAACGAACTTCACGTTGCCGGCATTTGAATTTGCCGGGCCCAACAAATCTCAGGTAACGGTTGGAGTCCGGTTGCTTCTCCTCCTTGTGAATGTTCATGCTGAGGCGAACTTTGCAGGAACGCCATCCTACGGAGCAGGCATCGGCGTTTCCCTCCGTTAAGCAAACAGTTTCAGATTCTTTCAAAAAGGCTGGCCTGCAAAAGGTCAGCCTTTTTGTTTTGTGGCAAGAGTTTCGTATCTTGTGTGTGCCTCAGGGAATCCGGAGGCATTTTTATTCTTACGCGGATTTCCGCAGATTCCACAGATGCACACGGATACGAATCCCAAAATGATCGCAATGTAAGTCGGGACGGCATCCCGACACGAGTCTGGGCCATGCAGTCATTGTGAGAATTAGCATCCGCGCTGATTCGTGCCAATCCGTGAAATCAGCGTAATCAGTGATCATGAAACGAAGAGAAGACATACGAAACATTGCCATCATTGCCCACGTTGACCACGGCAAGACAACTCTTGTGGATCATATGCTCAGGCAAACCGGGACATTCCGCGCCAACCAAGAGGTGCAGAATCGGGTTATGGACTCTAATGAGCTTGAACGTGAGCGTGGCATCACCATCCTTGCAAAGAACACTGCGGTCATCTACAAGAACCCTGCGACATTGGAGTTGGTAAAGATCAATATTGTGGACACACCCGGTCACTCAGACTTTGCCGGGGAAGTCGAGCGCACATTGAAAATGGTTGATGGCGTTCTCCTGTTGGTCGATGCTGCAGAGGGTCCTTTGCCGGGGACCAAGTTTGTTCTGAAAAAATCGTTGGAGCTAAACCTTCAACCCATCGTAGTCATTAACAAGATTGACCGCAAAGATGCCCGCCCCCACGAAGTGCTCGATGAAATCTTTGAGCTTTTCCTCGCCCTGGGCGCCAACGATCGTCAACTCGATTTCCCCACTATTTACTGCATTGCGAAGCAGGGAATCGCCAAACGAGAACTTGAGGAGGAAAGTAACTCCCTTGAGCCGCTGTTCGACGCGATTCTTCACCGCGTTTCGGCGCCACAAGGCGACATCGCAGCACCGTTTCAAATGCTTGTCACCACTATTGATTACAACGATTATTTGGGAAGACTCGGCATCGGTCGCATCGTCCGCGGAACGATTCGCATGGGCGCTGCAATGAAAGTGGTTCGTCGAGACGGGTTGGTCGAGGACGCACGCGTGACGAAGATCTACTCATTCCAAGGCTTGAAACGAATCGAAGTTGAAGAAGCAAGCGCAGGCGACATTATCGCGCTGGCGGGAATGGAGGATGTGGATATTGGCGAGACCATCGCCGACGCAGCCGACCCGACTCCACTTCTGTTCGTCTCCATCGAAGAGCCGACACTTTCGATGAACTTCCTTGTGAACAATTCACCCCTTGCGGGGCTGGAAGGAAAGTTCGTCACCACTCGGCACCTTGGTGAGCGCCTTGCCAAAGAACTTCGCTCCAATGTTAGTTTACGCGTTGAATTGACTGACTCCCCCGATGTCTTCAAGGTGAGTGGACGGGGGGAGTTGCATCTTGCCATTCTCATCGAAACGATGCGCCGCGAGGGATACGAATTTCAGGTCTCGCGACCGGAAGTGATCTACAAGCGGATTGCCGATGTGCTCTGCGAGCCAATGGAGCATGTGATTATTGATGTGCCGGATGAATACACCGGTGCCGTAATCGAGAATTTGGGTGGCAGGCGCGGCGAGTTGAAAAACATGATACAAGTGCAGGGGAACTCCCGCCTGGAGTTTATTGTCCCCGCGCGTGGGCTGATTGGATTTCGATCGGAGTTTATGACGCAGACAAAAGGAACAGGCGTGCTTCACCACAACTTTCATGGCTACGAGCCGATGAAGGGGGAGATTGCGCATCGGAACCGTGGTGCTCTTATCGTACTCGAAGACGGGATTGCGGTCGCGTACGCCATGTGGAAACTTCAAGAGCGATCGACATTCTTCGTTGAGCCGGGAATGCGAGTGTACGCGGGAATGATTGTGGGAGAAAACACGCGCGAGCACGATATGGTCGTAAACATCTGCAAGACCAAACATCTCACCAACATGCGTGCTTCCGGGGCGGATGAAGCGGTGCGTCTCGAACCGCCGCACCTCATGACGCTTGAGCAATCTATCGAGTGGATTGGCGACGATGAACTCGTTGAAGTGACGCCAAAGTCTATCCGTCTCCGAAAACGCTACCTTGAGCATAATGAACGGAACCGCATGGCAAAGAAGAAGGTGGAGTTGGTGGAAGTGTGAACGCTGATTCCCACTGATTCGCCGGATAAACGCAGATGCGAATCTCAGAATGAGTACGATGCGATGGAGTCGGGACCGTGAACCCGTCTGATCAAAACAATCATTCGTCGATTGACATCCGCGCAAATCCGCTCCCATCTGTGAAATCTGCGTTCTCACACCGCACCGTATGGAGCCATGAGAAGAACGTCCTCACACAGCTTCTTGAACAAAAGCGACTTCGCGGCGAACCGATCATTGATCTGACTCTCGCAAACCCCACGGTCGCGGGCTTTAGCAACGACGCCGATCAGGTTCTTCTCCCTCTCACTGTACCATCGTCATTGATTTATGATCCTCATCCATTCGGACTTGAGGTCGCGCGCAATGCAATTGCCCAGTTCTATCGCCAACAAGATGTCTCTATTGATCCCATAAACATTCTTCTCACTTCAAGCACCAGCGAAGCGTATGCGTTTCTTTTTCGGTTATTATGTAATCCGGGCGACGGTGTACTTATTCCAAAGCCAAGTTATCCACTCTTCGACTTTCTGGC
>JANONN010000149.1:0-2837 GCA_031420835.1 Ignavibacteriales bacterium
CGATCGGTGTATTGTCTGTAATTGAAGGCGCATAGGCGAAACCATGTTCTTGCTTCAGTTTTTCAGCTTGCTCTGTCAAGATGCCAAGCCCTTTGCGAATGTCGTCGGTCACTTTCTTCCCTGCGACGCCAATGACGGCTGTGTGTCGAATCGTTCGCTCTTCGAACACGGCCAGGTCTGTGGTTCCTCCTCCAATGTCGAGAAGGGCTACGCCCACTTCCTTCTCTTCGTCGTCAAGCACCGCATAACTGGAGGCCAAGGGCTCGAGTACCATGTCGTTCACCCGCAGATTGGCTCGCTGTACGCATTTGTAGATGTTTTGAGCCGCGGTGACCAATCCGGTGATGATATGAACGACCACCTCCATTCGCACTCCCGACATCCCCAAGGGATCGTAGATACCATCCTGACCATCCACAATAAATTGCTGTGGGATGACATGGATGATCTTTCGATCGGACGGAAGCGCCACGCGTTTGGTGTCTTCAATCAGGCGATCAATATCGTTCTGCGTGATCTCATTGTCGGGATGACTGATTGCAACGACACCCCGGCTTTGGAAGCTCTGAATATGATCACCCGCAATCCCAACGGTGACGCTCGAAATCTTTACCCCAGACTGCGCTTCAGCATCTTGCACCGCCAACTGGATGGAGCGAACGGTTTTCTCGATGTTGGTGACAACTCCGCGCGTGAGCCCATCGGATGCGCTCTTGCCGATACCCAACACGCGCAACTTTCCGGGATGGTTATCATCGGGTGAAGCAACGATGGCGCACACTTTCGTTGTCCCAATGTCCAATCCCACTGCAATATTATTCGTCATGGAAGTTCCTTTTGATGTCTTCACAGTTTCTTCGGTTGTCCTCTCTCCGGTGTCCACCGCGCTACAATTTGATCTTCGAATCGCAAATCAACGTACTGCAGGCGTTGGAGGCCTTGTTCTCGCACAATGTCATTCCAAAATGCCTCAAGTTTCACGAGCTTCTCCGCGATGTGGTCCCTTCCGAAGATAATGGGAACGCCATCTTCCGAAGCGTACAGCACCAAATCCCCGCCATTTCGAAGGCGCACTTCGGAGATGAGATGATAGAGTTCCTTATTGACCAACTTCGCCGCTGCCAGGATTCGGAGCGCTTGTTGAACATCAGCATGGCGCAAGGTCCGACCAATGGAAACGTCTTCAGGAATGCTCCCCGTGAGCATCGGCAGATCGAATACCTCCTTCGAGATTGAATGTGGAAGAACCACACCTTCCCCGTCCACGTACAGAATCTCGCCGGCGTTGATCATTGCCAAAGGTATCCGTTCTGTGACACCGATCTTCAAAGTCGCGGGCAGGTCACGCTCCACCACAACTTCCTTGATAAATGGATGGCTTGCGATGTCTTTCTGCATAACCATCAGATCTACGTCATACATCAACGTTCCTTTTCGCACAAGTGCAAGCTGAAGGATCTCGTTTGTTTCGACAATACGATTTCCCTCCACGAGTAACCGTTTGACTTTGAGATTCGACTTCCAGACGTTCGCGGCAGCAATCAGTCCGACGGCAATGACCAACAAACTCAAGAGAGCGTATTTTCTGAACGATGAGTCGTTCATGCTACCTTCTCCGTGACTTCCACCGGAAAGCCAACCAGTTTCACTTCAAGCTCCATAAGGATGCCGGTGTTCTGATATACACTTCGTCGGGCAAGGTCCAGGAGCCGAACGATGTCTTCAGCCGTTGCGCCCCCGAGGTTGACGATGAAGTTGGCATGACGTGGAGATATTTGTGCTCCACCAATCCGTTTTCCCTTCAGTCCGACTTGCTCGATCAACTTTGCGGCATACGTCCCCGGAGGATTCTTAAACATGCTGCCGGAGTTTGGAAGTTCGAGTGGCTGGGTTTCGTTTCGTTTCATGATCAGCTCTCGCCGCCGTTGTTGTAGTACGGCCTTGTCCTCATGTGGGAGAAGGAACTTTGCACTGAACACAACATCGTGTTCAAATCCGGAACGCCTATAAGAAAATTTGCATCGGTCTTTTGGGATGACTTGAACAACACCATCGCGTAGTGTCTCCACTTCAACGAGATGGTCGGCTGTCTCGCCACCGTACGCTCCTGCATTCATGACGACCGCGCCACCGACTGTGCCGGGAATTCCCGGAAGCATCTCAACTCCCGCAAGGCCGTGTTGAATACAGAAATCCACAAACTTCGAAAGTCGCACACCCGCTTCGGCGATCACCAAGTCGTTCTGCAACCAGAGTTTCCCGAGTGCTGTTTCCAGATTGATTACAGCGCCGCGAATACCTTCGTTGCTTACGAGCATATTGCTGCCACGACCAATGATCATGAACGGATAGTCTTGTGCCCGGAAATAGTTCACGATCTTAACAAGCTCATCGCGATCGGCCGGCTCCATGTAATAATCCGCAGGTCCGCCGACCTTCATCCACGTATAATGCGCAAGCTGCTCGTTGATGCGAATCGCTCCGTGAAAAAATCTCTTAATGTCGTTGA
Source organism: Ignavibacteriales bacterium (assembly GCA_031420835.1). Classification (GTDB taxonomy): domain Bacteria; phylum Bacteroidota; class Ignavibacteria; order UBA10030; family UBA10030; genus JANONN01. The sequence continues at coordinate 2,510 of JANONN010000149.1, forward strand.
GAGAGACCATGTTTACCTATCGTGATGTTCCGTACTGTTTGAGAAATTCTTCACCAAACTTCCAGATATCTCCCGCTCCCATCGTAATGACAATATCGCCGCTCTTGACAATGCTCTTGAGAAACGACGGCACCTGCTTTTTATCAGGAACGTAATGAACGTCCTTATGACCAAACTGTTTCGCGGCAGATGCGATCAACTCACCGGTGACACCCTGGATCGGTTCTTCGCGAGCAGGGTAGACGTCAGTTACAACGAGCACATCAGAGAGCAGGAACGATTTCCCAAACTCTTCGTAGAAATCGCGCGTCCTTGTGTAGAGATGAGG
>JANONN010000150.1:0-1955 GCA_031420835.1 Ignavibacteriales bacterium
ATTGTGAAGATCGGTGACGTAGATCGAGCCATCCGGGCCAGTGGCGATCCCGGCCGGGCCGTTGAACTCGCCGGGACCGGTGCCCGAGCCGCCCCAGTCGCCGAGCGGTTCTCCCGCGCGGCTGAACACGCGCACGCGGTCGTCGTCGAAGTCGGCGACATGGACACGGTCCCCCGCCACGGCGATGGCGATGGGGGTGCGCATCCGGGCGAATCCGGCGGTGGCGTCCGCCCTGGCGGGGGACTCGCTCGCGGGGGCGGATCGGACGGGTGCCGCGACCAGCAACGCGAGCATCGCGAGGGTCGGAACGGTCGAGACGGAGAACCCGGGGGAAGTGCTCATGTCGACCTCGCTTCTACGGTGTATGAACCGCCCGCACTCCGCGAGTCGACAGGTCTCGGACGACCGCGCCCCATCCTGGGCCGGACCCTCCGAGACCGAGCGAGACACGCTCCCGGGAACCTGTCGAATACGCAATCTCTGTCTAATGCTTCTCGTACGCAATCGATATTCTCAGACCATCCTCCCGGGTGTCTAGGAGAGTTTCGTGTGGATAAAGAAAGTGCCATTGCGAGTTGCGTTAGGCTGGAGTAAACAATGGGAATATCGATTCTTGGGGGCGTCGCGGATCGCAACGGCATGAGCCACAGGGCCCCCTCTCATCGGAGGATCAGGAATCGCCCCCCGGCGCCGCCCTCCTGCGCCGTCACGCGGTAGCAATAGAGACCCGCAGGCAGGCGGGAGCCCGCATCGTCCCGGCCGTCGAATGCCAGCCGGTGGATGGCGACGTCGTCCACCTGGAACACCTCGTTCTCGACGACCGGGCAATCCACCACCTGGAAGTCGATGGTCGATCCGGCCGCCAGAGTGACGTACTCCACGGCGACCTGCTGCCAGGCCGGCGACAGGGCCACGCCGGACGAATAGTAGCCCCCCTGCTGCACCGCGCCCAGATACTCCCGCACCCGCAGTTTCGCCGCGCCCGCGTTGTCCGGCGAGCGGACTCGGGCACTGAAGCGATAACGGATCCCGGCCGCCGGAGTACCGACCAGCCAGTTGGGACTGTCATTCACGCCGAGTGGGGCGGTCGTCGATGGACCCGTGATCCGCAGGGAGTAGGCGCCATCCGAACCGCCCGAGACCCGCTCCAAGGTGCTCCCGAGATGGGGGATCCAGCCGTTCGTATTCAACTCGAAGGAGGGATTCCATACCAGGTTGTGCGAGGGCCACACCGGGCTCACCATGATCGTGGTGACCGCCGAGCCCGACCGGGCGTTGGTCGCGATGAACGTGACGACGCGGCCGCCGGCCTGTCCGGGGGTCGGCGCCCAGTTCAGGGTCCCGCTGGTGTTCCCCGGTCCCGGGGTTAATGTCGCCCCGGTCGGCAGACCGGTCGCGGACAGCGAGGTGATCGGCTCCCCGTCGGGGTCGGATGCGGACACGACCGCGCTGAGCGCTGAACTCTCCACCCCCGTCACCACCGCCGGGGCCGACACGACCGGAGGCGAGCCCGGCGGCGGCCCGCCCGGCACGTGCTCCAGTGCCCCCCGGTCCGCATGCGGCACGGGACCGGCGCCGGAGTTCGGCACGTCGGGATCGTCCAGCCGGGCACGCCCCTCGGCATCGGTGGCCGGCCAGTTCGCCACCCCGGAGTGTGCCGCGTCGATCGCGGGCGACCCCGCGAGCAGGTGGAAGTCGCCCTGCGCGGCGTCCAGGAACCACGGATCCGACTGGAGGGACTGCGCATCCTGACCGCTCGCGGCACGATACGCCGCGATGGACGGATATGCCGTTGTGATGTACTTGAAGGGCGCCTGCCCGGTCGCGTTCCAGAAGATATTGTAGTTCGATACGAACGTTATCGCCGCCTGCGCGTCCACCCACAGATCGTAACGGCCGGTGGTCAGTCCGTTGTTGACGCCGATGCAGTTGTACATCTGTCCGCCGGCCGACAC
>JANONN010000151.1:0-7863 GCA_031420835.1 Ignavibacteriales bacterium
GGTGTTGAGACGCGTGGTCTTGAGCTCTCCCCCAGCGCCGTCGCTGACAATGGTGGGATTGTATTGAGCGATTGCTGCGGTGCTGATCGCCACGCCATCGGCAGTCCACTGCACTACACCCGACGCATCGATCCGCTGGGCATAGATGTCAGAATTACTATGGCCGCTGCGGGTGTCCATCCACGTGATGATCGCACCCCCAGCGCCGTCGCTGACAATGGTGGGATAGTCTTGAGCGTTTGCTGCGGTGCTGATCGCATTGTTGACGTTTGGGTCGGCGGACCACTGGGCACGTGCCGGCGTCAGTATCGAGAACACCAGCACAAGCGCTGCCGCCAATCCAAACACTGGTGAATGAAAATAGTTCATGACGAACTCCTTTCTGTATGGTTGAATAATGTTGAATCCCGCTTAGCGGGATTAGTTATGAGCTTTCTTCCGTATGGGAACCCGCCTTCGGCGGACTTCGCATCCGAATTCTCGCCGAACAGAAGCGGGAACCACGAACACCGCGTTCTGCTCCTCATTGCCCGGTCGAGCATATGCCAGAGCAGCAATGTACATGCCGTCCGGGGACCATCGGATACTCCAGCCGTTCCAGCTATATAGAGATGCGCGAGCTTCTTCAGCTCGCCTCCCGCCGCTGGGCTTCTCTCACCAGATTGGACTTTCAGGCGCCCCGCCGCAAGTGCTACGGCTGTAATGTTCGGTCTCATTCCTAATTCCCTCCCCCGCTTGCGCGGGAATAACAGTGTTAGGGTTACCCACGTGATAGTGTGACAAGTCGGTCGGAGACACGGGAGCCACTCCTGGTCCGAACGAAAAAGTTGATCCAGAGCAAAACAGCACACGGAGCCGGGATCAGCAATCCACCAGCGACAACGGCAGCGATAGCAGAGATGAGATCGAGAAAGCCCTGATCAATGCTCACAAGAGGTTCAAGTTCCATGGGTTTCTCCTTCAGTTCCTGTGTCTTGGCGCCGACCGTTTCACTGTCCGTTGTTATTTGCACAGGCCATTCAACTCCGCAGTCTACTGGTCTCACATCCCCACACGAGAGTTAGAATCTGGTCCCGCGACGTGTCCTCTTTCTTCCGCTTCACAAGCAGGAACACATCGCGGGACTTTGTCACAATTGCTGCAGCATGACGACGCTACCGCACGCCATCCTGCAGCCCCTGCACTACCCAGTACTCCCACCAGGCTTTACTCGAATAGAATCCGATGGACCTTCCATCCCCCGACCAGTCGGTCAACTGGATTCTTCCCCAAAGCGCTTCGGCCAGAGGGACGTTCCCACGCTGGACGCCTGTCGCCACCTCCACAATCCGGATCACACGTGCTTTTGCTCCACTGTCTGGCTGCGCGTCGTAGGCGATGAAGCGGCCACTTGGATCCCACACTGCACTGTTGATCCCCCAGGCTGAGGCCAGCCGCCGGGCGCCGCTGCCATCGGCTGCCACCACCCAGAGAGAGGCACCGTTCGGGCCACCGTCTTGAGGGCTTGCGTCACCTTTCCGGACAAAGGACACCTGATTGTCCTGTGGAGACATTCCCGCGAACCCCATCGTCATCGGTCCAGCCGCCACGACCCGTCCGTCAGGATGACCGGTTGCAGCAACGATGACTTCACCAGAGCCCGCCTTTGCACCATACCGCATGAACGCCATCTGCTGACCGTCCGCACTTAACGAGAAGCCAAAACCCGTTATCGGCGGGAAGAGATCCCGTGTTTGGCCACTGACCGTTTCGAGAGCCCTCAAGAATCCCTTCCTGCTGGAGGGATCATATGAGTTGAAGAGAACCTCCCGCCCGTTGCTCGAGCGCGACGGTCTGACAGATAGCCCGGGTCCAACGTCGTAAGACGTCATCGCTTTGGTGTCGGTTGCATAGATCCTGATCTTGCTGCCCCAGCCGGTGTAGGTGATATGCTGTGCGTCTGGTGCCCAGGCGAAGCCAGACAGGTCACCCGGGGCGTCAGGAATTTTTTGGGCCTCAGCATTCCCCGGCTGTCCTGTTGTCGGATCTACCGTAACCTTATACGCTTGGAATCGTACCGCGTGGTACGCGACGTAGAACCCGCCCGCCTCTGTCCACGTCACGGGCCATCTGGGAAGGTCTGTCATGTAGGCTAAGCGCCCCGGACCGCTCGCCACACCATTGGTTACCGGCACCACCCATATCCCGCTGGATTGTTGATAAGCGATCGCGCGCCCATCGGGAGACCACAGTGGGTGGAGGTAGACCCCTCCCTCTGTGTCGGCGACCCGGTGACGTGGACCGCCTGCGATGGACTGAGTATACGCGCTTTCGCTGCCGTATTTACCTCTGGCGAATGTGACGAACCGACTGTCAGGCGAGAACGACGCGCGCTGGCCATACCAGATGCTGTCTGACAGCGTCCTCATTGTGCCGTCCTTGATTGTTACCAACTCGAGTGTATTCCGTTCATGGTTGCAGAGGAGATAACGACCATCGTGCGACCAGTCGAGGATGTAGAGCTTAGATGCGTCCAAACCGGGTACTGCTACTGTCTCGCCGGAGGTGAGGTCATGGATCTTGATGGCACCGACCTTGGTTTTCATGTCGACCTGCGGGAAGGCCAATCGTCTCCCGTCCGCCGACCAGACCACCGACCAGTTGTTTGCCGTCGGCTGGCCGGGGGCCACCTGCTTCACTTCACCAGACTCGAGATTGCGCACGCACACTTCGGACCCCTGGGCATATGCCACCCAGCGACCGTCCGGTGACGGCGTCATGGTCCCCGGGTTGCGGATCTCGGGCTGGACGTTGTCCGATATCAGCCTGCGCGCGATCGGCGAACCGCCCAACTTCGTCCCGGCCATCAGCACAGCCAGTCGGGCTCGCGCCTCGGTGACAACATCGGACTGACTCGCATATTCTTTTATGATTCTCTCATATGCCTTCTTTTTTGCTTCGTCCATCCCCAATTTCTCGTAGCATCGGCCCATGCGGAGGAGTGACTTTGCGGCCAGCGGATTGTTCGTCGGATACTTCTGTACAACGCTTTTGTAGATTTCGATGGCCTTCTCCAGCTCTCCCTTTACTTCTTCGAGCTGGACGCCTTTTTGATAGAGTTCCTCTGCAGTTTGAGCAAAGGAGCGGTTGCTCGTCCAAGCAATGACAAGGAAAGCAAGTGCTGCACAAATAAAAATGTTTTTCATGGTACCTCCTTATGGTAGTTGAAAATGTTCATCCACAAGGTGCAAATCGGCTGTTCAAAAGTCGCAACCGAAATGTGAAAAGTTGTAAAAGAATTGTTACTTCTTTGTCTGCCAGAAGATACTCGTGGGAGCCATCGGATGAATCCCCAGCCCGCTGTGCAGTCTGGCGGGGACGGCTCGTAATTCTACGAAACTCCGAAGGGGTTTTGCAGTCGAACAGGCATCGACTTTAGTCGATGCCGGGCAGGCTGGTCTATCCCAAAAATTTATACCCGATGCCGTGCATCGTAATCAGGTGTTTCGGCTCGTCCGGTATGTCTTCGATTTTCTGGCGCAGCTTGGCGATATGGGTATCGACGGTACGGGTGTTCGGGAAGGAGTCGTAGCCCCAGACCTGATTCAGCAGATCTTCGCGGGATACAATCTCTCCACGCTTTTCGATGAAGTACTTGAGGATTTCAAACTCGCGCGGGGAAAGCACAACGGGCTTTCCTTTTCTGTGGGCACTGTACTTTCGAAAATTGATTTCAAGGTCCCCGATGCGGCAGACTTCGGGGAGAGTTGTGCCAGACTTCGAGCGGCGCAACACGGCTTTGATACGGGCAAGTAATTCCAGCACGCCGAATGGCTTTGTGACGTAGTCATCAGCGCCGAGTTCCAGTCCTGTAACAATCTCCACCTCTTGGCTCTTCGCTGTGAGCATGATAATAGGAAGGTCTGGCCGCTCCACTTTCAGCCTCTTGCACACTTCGTATCCGTTCACCTTCGGTAGCATGAGATCGAGGATCACAAGATCCGGCAGTTCCTCAATCGCAGTCCGATAACCCTTCTCTCCATCGTATGCCGCAAGCACGAAATATCCCCGCGCTTCGAGGTTGAACTTCAACCCCTTGACCATGTCTTTTTCATCTTCAACGATGAGGATTTTTTCCATCAGCGACCTCGCCCTTCTTGCTCCAATGGGATTGTGATCGTGAAGGTACTCCCTCTCCCGACTTCGCTTGAAATCTCCACCTCTCCGCCATGTGCTTTTACAATATGTTTGACCAAAGCCAGCCCCAACCCGCTGCCCCGAGTCTCTCTTGTCTTCGCAGTTCCCACTCGATAGAATTTCTCAAAGATTTTGGGCAACTCCTCCTTCGGAATTCCCACGCCACGATCCTCGACGGAGAGAATCACATCGGTGGAATTCTTCCTCAGCACCACGCCGATATATTTCTCATCTTTCGAGTACTTCGTGGCATTGCTCAACAGATTGAGGATGGCCTGTGAGATCGCATCCTTGTCGACCGTCGCGATCATTGGTTCCGCTGGAATCTCACTGACCATCTCAAATCCCACCTCTCGTATATGGAACTTATACGCCTCAAGCGTACTCCGTACAACTTCAGCGAGATCCGCCTCTTCGAACGTGTACTCTTTGATCCCCGCGTCCATCTTCGAGAAATCGAGCACATTATTGATGAGATGCGTAAGCCGTTCGCTTTCCTTTCTGATGATTTGATAAAACTCGTGGCGCTTTGCTTCATCTGTTACAAGGCCTGTCTCGAGCGTCTCGCCGAACATTCGGATCAATGCCAGCGGCGTTTTCAATTCGTGGGTCACGTTGGAGACGAATTCGGCTTTCATCCGAGAGACCTCTAATTCATGTGAGGCAGCGCGAACCGTGATGACCATCCCAACAAGCATGACCAACATAATTCCGACGAACAGTCCAAGGTAGATTTGTTTGTCCTTTTCGACGAGCGCGTCGATCGTCTTGCCTTCTCGATGGAACAGGGCGACCTTCCACGAAGGAAAGATCTGCGAGAAATTTTCCGCCACCAGGTGATCCCAAATACCTGAGCGATCTCTTGGGTACTGGATTTCTGCCTTCTCATCCACAATCCCAACGACCACATCCTTTCCAAGATCTATTGTGCTCAGAATGCGAGGCAATAAGTCGACAATTAAATACTGTTTGTCGATTTCGAATCCAAAAGAGACGATGTGCGACTGGCGAAAAGAACTCGGCAGCATGAGATATCCGATTTGGACGGCGGAATCATGAAATCTTTCGGAACTATACCGAGGCTGCATCTCTGAGAGCGATCCTCGCCAACGCGCCATTTGAATTTGAGGAAGAATGTTTTGCCGTACAAGTTCGATGAATCCGATTTCTTCGTCCAAGAAACTTTCCCGTTTTTGTAACTCCAGAAATGTTCGGCTAGCGGTGGTGTCCGAGGAATGGCTTCGTACGTAGTCCTCAAGATCATTCCGAACAGAGTTCAGATAAAATGTGAAGTCACCTCCCGCGAGGTCCCAAGGATCATCGATGAGACGTTCATAAAGACGGAGAAGTGCCGTTGCTTTTTCTTTCTCCATTTTCATCGAGCTATAACCCTCGCTTATCTGAGACAGAGCTGCAATAGAGTGAGGCAGCGTCGCGTGATTATCCTTCTGATCCGGAAGCAAAAGAATCTTCTTGTATTCGGCGATTCCCTCTGTGTATTTTCCCAGCTTGAAATAACATCGGCCGATTCTGGAAAGAAGAGCAGCCTTTTGGATTGCGAACGAGGAATTCAGAAGTGCAATCTTGTACCGTTCAATTGCCCTGGCGAAATCTCTTTCGACGAATTCCGAAACCTCGGCGGTCTGAAATTCTGCAGAATGATACAGACGATCCAGTTCCAGGGACTTTCGCGGCTTCCACCAGCCGCTTGCTACTGAGGTTGAAATCAGGCCCTCGCTAAGATTGGCCAAGAACGGATGGGTGATGCCCTGGGTGTTCGACTTGATTCTGCTGAACCAGTTTATGAGGTCTTGCTTCGTTTGAGGCTCCGCTGGAGTCTCTCGGAGAACGAGTCGAAGATTGTCTTCAAGCCTGAGAACTTCGTGTTCGATTTTATCACGAATGAGATTTATCGTTCCCGTATAATTCGTTCTCAGGTTCTCCGCTCTCTCGTGAACAGACCTTAAGCCGAGATAACTTAGAATTGCGCTGGGTAGGAGTATGAAGAGGGTAGCAACGAAAAGGATCTTCGTCTTCGGGGATATATGTTCCAACCGCTCGAGCATGCTTGAATATACCACTAGGGGCTATAACAAACCGTTCAAGAAATGTAAAAGTTTGTAAACATCCGCAACTAGAGAGATGGCTCTAATGAATGAAGAGTCGCCTCCGCCGCTCTTCTTCCACTCAGCACCGCCCCTTCGATCGTGGCTGGGTAGCCGGTGTCTGTCCAGTCCCCCGCTAAGAAGAGATTACTGTAATCCGTAGTGGAACTCGGACGATACGGCTCAACTTCAGGTCTCGGTGAGAATGTCGCGCGCTTCTCTTTGATCACCACCGAATGAAGCACGTTTGCTGATCGGGCATCGGGGAAGAGCGATCTCAACTCTTCCATCACCATCGCCATCATCTTCTCTTTGCTCCAACTCAAGTACTCCTTCGCCCCACTGATCACACACGAGAGATATTGGCGTTTCAGGCGGTTACTCCATTGATCCAATAATCCAATAATCCTGCTTTTGTTGAACACCCACTGCACGGTGCGATCGAGCACTGCAACGAACTCTTGCTTCATCACTTCTCGATCAAGCCAGACATTGATGGTGATGATGGGCGAAGACTCGAACCGGGAAAAAGCCTCAACCGGAGTAATGCTTGCCCGCCGGAGTCCCGATGTTGTTAATCGGGACAAAGGCGGGGAGTAGTGGAGTTGTGGAGTAAGAAGACTTGAAAATGCATACCACGGCACGGCGCTGATGTATGCATGAGCTTCGAGCTTTTTCCTCCCTACCCAAACGCCTTTTATTCTTCCGCGATCAATTTCGAATCGTTCGACACCGGCGTTCGTTCGTACGTGGCCGCCGTGACGCTGGATAAACTCCACCGCCGGATCAACAAGCAACTCGCTCAGTCCCACACGCGGAATGAGCAGACTGGAGTTCTCTTTCTTCCCAAGGAAGGCAGCGCGTAACACACGATAGAAAAGAAGCGCCGACACAGTGTCGGGATGGTCGTTCAACGTTCCGATGGCGATAATATCCCAGAGATACTTCCGGTTCATTCCATTCTGCTTGAGTTGCTTCAGCCATTCATCCACCGTGAGCACAGCAAGCTTCTTCTCATCTGTACCGAACACCAAAGGGAGTCCAACGCGAAGCAACTTCAATCGGTCTGCAAACGGTATGGTGTCAAGCCGCAACAATCCTACAAGCACATGAAGCGGAGCCGGAAGAGGGGGACACGCAAGCACCGATCGTCCGTTCCGGGGATGAATGAATTCGATGTGTAGATTTTTCTGGAGTGACGCAAGGTGTGTTGAACCGATGATGTTCAAGTAGCGGCGCGTCTCATGGTAGCAGCCCATCATGAGATGCTGGCCGTTATCAACCACATCACCGGTTGTGCGATCAAGGTAGGAGTATGTTCTTCCGCCCAGATGCGGCTTTTGCTCCAGCAGAAGTATCTTCTGACCGCGAGAAGAAAGCTCGACGGCTGCAGACAGTCCGCTGAGTCCGCCACCGATGACAATGACGTCGTATTTCATTTACTGATGTTACGCACAGGAAGACTTCGTCGTGAGACTTCGGCGAGCGGCTCGGCTGAGCTCGGCGAAGACTCAGTCGAGCCGCTCAGTCGAACGATATGTAGCCCCGTGAGATAGTTCCCAGGCGGAACGATCTGTGTCTT
>JANONN010000152.1:0-3948 GCA_031420835.1 Ignavibacteriales bacterium
CCGAATCTTCTTTGTCCATGAGAGATCCGAAATGTGGATCAATCCGTCAACACCTTCTTGCAGCTCTACGAAGACTCCGAAATTCGTCAGGTTTCTAACGCTTCCACTGTGGCGGGAGCCAATGGGGTACTTCTGCATGAGGCTCATCCAAGGATCAGGCTCCAGTTGTTTCATACCGAGTGATATCTTTTTGCCATCTTTGTCGAGAGAAAGAATGACTGCATCAATCATCTGCCCCATGGAAACGACCTGAGACGGATGCTTAATGTGCTGCGTCCAACTCATCTCTGAGATGTGGATGAGACCCTCGATTCCCTTTTCGATCTCGACAAACGCGCCATAATCGGTAAGAGAAACTACTTTCCCCAGCACTTTCGTGCTAACCGGGTACTTGAGGTCGATGTTCTCCCACGGATGCGGAAGGAGTTGTTTCATTCCAAGGGATATTCTTTTTTTGTCTTGATCAAAGTCGAGCACCACAACGTTGATGGTTTGATCGAGCTTGACGATCTCTGAAGGATGGCTCACACGACCCCATGAAAGGTCCGTAATGTGCACTAATCCATCCACGCCGCCAAGATCGACAAAAACACCGAAGTCCGTGATTGCCTTCGCATGGCCTTCGAGTATTTGTCCTTTCTCGAGACCGTCTAGGACCTTTTTTCGTTGACCTGCTAGTTCCTCTTCAACGAGTATTTTGTGGCTCACGACGACATTCTCGGAAGGATGGTTAACCTTCACAACCCGGAAGTCCATCTCCTTTCCTATGAACGCATCGAAATCGCGAACGGGTCGTACATCAATCTGTGAGCCCGGAAGAAACGCATCGATGCCTAGGAGGTCAACAACAATGCCACCCTTTGTTCGGCGCACGCAACGGCCGCGAAGCACTTCACCGGTTTCGAACGACTTGACAACTCTTGCCCACACCCGCATGAAGTCGGCACGCTTCCGCGAAAGCACAAGTCGGCCGTCTTTATCTTCGACGCTTTCCAGAAATACTTCGATCTGGTCGCCGATGTTGAGTTCTTTCAGATCGGGGAACTCGCTGACTGAAATTGTCCCTTCCGATTTGAATCCGATATCAATTGTAACATCAGAGTCTCCGATGTGCGCGATTCGTCCACGAACAATTTCTCCTTCGGAGATCGCGCTCATCGTACTTTCGTACAACTTGGCAAGTTCACGGTACTCGTTTTCCGAATAACCTCGTTCGTCTGAGTCTTTTGTATAGTCTAGTGCTTCAACCATTCAACCTCCTGGTTACAGCGTTCCCCCGTCGGGGGGTCAGCAACCGATGAAGATACCATCCGTGCCAGTCATCAACACACGGAGATATCAACAACGGCTCTACTTTGATGAGTGATTTTGTGAGTTTACGATGACTGTCCAATAATCATGCGACTGCAACCTCTGAGAGTTGCTTTTCCAAAACTTCCTTCACACGCTCCATTAACCACTGTGGAGTAGACGTGGCTCCTGTGATTCCAACGGCCTCAACATTATCAAACCATTCCGGCTTTAGCTCCTGGACATTTTCAATGAAATAGGTTCGAGAATTCTCTTCGCGAGCAATCTCAAACAACACTTTTCCGTTTGAGCTGTGCCGACCAGCGATAAAGATCACAACGTCATTCGACCGGGCGAACTCACGGATCTTCTTGTCGCGGCCAGACACCTGACCGCAAATCGTATCTTTGGCGTGAAACTCAATCGCCTCATCCTCAATAGACCCTACTACAAGCTCCTTGACTCGCTTGCTTAACTCCTCTTTGATCTTGTGGAATGTCGGCTTGTCCATCGTCGTCTGAGAGAACAGAACCGTCTTATGATCGAGGTTCACCTTTTCGATTTCTTCCACCGATTTGATAACGATCGCCTCACCGTTCGTCTGTCCCGCAAGTCCGATGACTTCGGCGTGGTCCTTCTTGCCAAAGATAACGACTTGATAACCCTCGACGTAGAACTTCCGGATTCTCTCCTGTACCTTTGTCACAACGGGGCACGTTGTATCAATGATCGTGATCCCAAGCTCCTCGGCTCTTCTATATGTTTCGGGCGGCTCCCCATGAGCACGGATCAGTACTTTCTTCCCTCTTGCCTTCTCTAGATCATTCCCTCTAAACATTTTAAGTCCTTCCTCGCCGAGACGTTTGATCTCCATCGGATTGTGGATGATCTCACCCAAGGAAAATAATTCTTCACCTGCTTGAAGCTCCTGCTCAGCAATCTCTATCGTTCTCACAACACCCCAGCAAAAGCCGGAGTGTTGATCAACCGTTATCCTTATGTTTCTATGTTCCATGCTCTATCAATGCTTTTGCACGCTGAACAATAAAATCAACTTGCTGTTCAATCGTTAGATTTGATGTATCGAGTTCGATCGCGTCGGATGCTTTCAGAAGCGGACTTGTCTCCCGTGTAGAGTCTTGTCGGTCGCGCGATTCGATTTCCTTCTCAAGAATGTCAAGATCAATCACCTGACCTGTACTTCTAAGTTCCTTGCGACGACGAAGAGCGCGTTGCTTCACGTTTGCTGTCAGGAAAATCTTCAAGTCAGCTTCAGGTAGCACAACTGTTCCAATGTCACGTCCCTCTAAGACAACTCCACCCTTCTCCGCCATTCTCCGCTGTTCTCTCACTAACACCGCTCGCACAGCCGGTATACTGCTGATCTTGCTCACAAAAGCCGTCACACGATGGGACCGGATCTCTTTTGAAACATCTCTCCCATCCACATACACTCTACTACTACCTGACCTGTCTCGCTCAAGAAGAACCGATGTGTGCTCTGCGATTCTTCGTACAATTTCCATATCCGCCGCATCGGTCCCTTCCTCCAGCACCCGAAGTGTTATTGCCCTATACATCGCCCCTGTGTCAACGTGGAGATAATTGAGCTTCTCGGCAACCAATCGGGCTGTCGTACTCTTACCCGAAGCAGCAGGACCATCTATCGCGATTACAAGGTTTCTCGGTTTTGACAATATCGTAGCGTTAAATATAGCAATTTTATTGAGTATGAGCAACCATCTTTCTCACGGGCTTTTTTTGTCAGTCTCTCTCGGGTCATGGTTCATTTTGTAGAAAACTGGATGTATCTTCAGATATGCGAAAACTCACACATTCAGAGATTGCATCGAAACGGAGCAAACTGGAAGAGCTCTCCGATTCAAGCCGATTACCCGTCGTGGTGCTTGTCGATAACGTCAGAAGTCTTTATAACATCGGCTCTATCTTTCGGACATCGGATGGCGTTCAAATCCAGAAGTTGATCCTCACTGGCTTCACCCCTCGACCTCCGCGAAAAGAAATCGAGAAAACGGCTCTTGGGTCAACACAGAGCGTACCATGGGAATATCTGAAAGACCCAATTGAGGCCATAGAGAAGTTTCGTCACCAGCATTACCGGGTCTTCTGTCTTGAACTTACTGATAAGAGCAGACCATATTATTCTGTGCAGAAGTCCGATTTTCCAATGTGCCTCGTCGTGGGCAACGAACTGACAGGGATATCAAACGAGATTGTATCAAAATGCGATGCCGCGATCGAAATTCCCATGTTTGGTATCAAACAGTCCCTCAATGTCGCAGTCGCCTATGGGATAGCCCTTTTTGAACTGAACAAGGTTTGGCGAAACTCCACCTAAGCTACTTGAACGCAAGTGTATAGTAGTCCTCTTTCTCAAGGGTGTGAACTCGGAGCACTCCTGCCCTCACCAAGTGAATAAGCGACCGGGAAGCTCTTCGACCCGAGATATTGACGAGCTTCCCGAACTGCTTAACAGTGATTCTCTCGTTCAGATTCAGGTACTCAAAGAGTCTCCGTTCTGGCTCGCCAATTGCAATGCGAAGAGGAGGCGCATCAGCACTTTCCGAGCGCAAGATCCTCACAACCTCTTTGCTCGCTGCCACAGTTTTGTCGTTCACACGAATGAAAACAAGCGAC
>JANONN010000153.1:0-4765 GCA_031420835.1 Ignavibacteriales bacterium
CCCTACCTAAATCTCACGCCGTGTTTGATGACGAGCTCAACATGCTGCAAGAGTGCAATGTATCGCAGCACGTCGCCACGGACAGCGATAATGTCGGCGTATTTCCCTTCTGTAACTGTGCCGTAGTCTTTCTCCACTTTCATAGCCACAGCGGGCCAATATGTTGCCGCGCGGATCGCTTCCATCGGCTCGACGCCAAGTTTGTTCACCCACACATCAAGCTCGTTCCATGTTGACTGGCTGTGGAATTTCATCGGAATGCCGCTATCGGTGCCAATGAGAAGGACGAGTCCCGACTCTTTCAACTGCTGGAATTTTCGCACCAACGTTGGCCTGCGATTTGGAGTAATCTGAAAGTACGATAGCTGATCGGGGTGTTGAATCGAGAGCCGAATATCCTGGATGATGGAATCGGGCAATCCAACCTTCCATGACGGATCATCGAGTTTCTCTGGATTGTCTCTGACATATTCGTAGTTGAACAACCCTTCGATTGTTGGCGTCCAGAACAGGGGACCGAGATTCATCCGAGCAGTGCGTTCACGAATCAGGGCAATAATATCAGGCGGGTACTCCGGCGCTGTGGCGAGTCCTGTATGCTCAAAGCAATCGACTCCGGCTGCCAGTCCTCGACGTATCTCTTCCGGACGATGTGAATGTGCAACGACCGGCAATTTGTTCTTGTGGGCCTCCTCGACAACGGCGTTCACTTCTTCTATCGTCATCTGATCCTGATCGACCAGCTTGATGCAATCCACTCCGGCCTGTGCGAGTCTTCTGACCTTCGCGCGGGCATCAGCCGTGCCATTGACACCCCAGCGAAACAGTTCGGTACCAGGATAGGGGGCATGTTGAATGAAAGGACCGGAGACGTACAATGTTGGGCCAGGAATTGTCCCCGCCTTGATCGCGTTTCGTACGTTGATGATTTCCAATGGCGCACCAAGGTCGCGCGCACTGGTGACTCCTGCCAGCAGCAACTGCCTTGCCGAGGCTGGCATTATGATTGACTCAAGAACCGAAGGATATTTCTTATCCCAATGTGCATAATTCGCGTGGCCGTTGATCATAAGATGGACGTGCATGTCCCACAGGCCCGGCAACACGGTCATTCCTTCTGTGGAGATAATCTCCGCGTCACTTGGAACAGCCAGCGTTCCAATAGTTCCGACAGTCTTGACGCGCTCTCCCTCGATGAGAATGACGCTGTTCGGGATTGGCTTCCCTCCATATCCATCTATCAGCGTTCCGCCCACCAGCGCTTTCATCTTTGATGTCTGGGCGTACGATGGGAACGTGAGAAGAAGAATCAAAAAGATAACGACTCTGTATTGCATTGTTCCTCCTTCAAAATGTGGGACCGAACTTTCTAAGACGACTGCGCTTCATCAGGTGCATCATGGCTTCTCGTTCCCATGCTCTGCGTGGGAATGGTCGTCATCCCCGCTCCTGCGGTGAGTTTTTTTCGGAGTGGCAAGGTTGTAAAACGTCAATGGCTAATGAACTGACTCCGTTGGTTTTAGCGATGGTGCCACGAGATAGAATCTTCCAATGATCGCATCGAATGATTTCCCGTCATCCGATTGCATTTGATATGTTCCCTCCATCGTTCCCCATTCTGTCGTGAGCGGACAGAAACTATTGTAAGCAAATGACTCACCAGGAGCGAGAGAAGGTGTCTTACCTATGACTCCTGGCCCTTGAACATCTTCGCGATGACCGATTGCGTCTATGATGATCCAATGACGCGAGAGTAATCGAGCAGCCTTCTCACCGACATTCGTGATGACGATGTGGTACCCAAAAACATGTCGTGGTTGGTTGGGGTCGGAATGTTCCGGCAAGTAGTACGCCTCGGCGTTGATTTGTATTCCGTTCGTAACAGTTTCGGAAGTGAGTGAGTGCATCATGGTAAGTGACTTTTCCAGTAGGCTTGCGGCAGAGAACTTATCAGAATATACACTCTCTTCTTCTCAGTATCACGTGTCGTTTCTCTTACGTTTCCAGTAGAAATAAGCCGGGATGCCACTCACAATCATCACAATACCGACAAGCGAATCTTGTGGCGCTTCCAATACCGTTGTTGCGACGAGATAGATAGCAAAAGCAATGAACAATAACGGCGTATAGGGATATCCCCAGGTGCGATAGGGTCTTGGTGCATTTGGGTGTCGTTTACGAAGTATCAAGACGCCTGCACAAGACATTGCATAGAAGATCCACGATGCAAAGATGGCATACGTAAAGAGCTGCTCGTAGGAGGAGGTCAGGACCAGAATACTTGACCAAACCCCCTGTGCAACCAATGATGGAATTGGTGTTTTGTAATGTGGATGAATGCGCTGCAAAGACTTGAAAAAGAATCCTTCCTTTGCCATCGCATAGTAGATTCGCGCGCCGGTAAAAACGTACCCATTGTTGGCGCCAAATGTGGAGATCATCACCGCGGCGGCAATAAGCGATGCACCGATCGGACCCAAGAGCACTGTCGCAGTGTCCGAAGCAACCAGTGAGGATTTCGAAATCGCTTGCAAAGAAAGAACGTAGATATAACCTATGTTCACAAGCACGTAAATAGCTATGACGATCAGGGTTGAAATAATAAGCGACCGATGGATATTTTTCTCGGGGTTCTTCACTTCGCCGGAGACGAACGTAATCTCGATCCATCCGTCATATGCCCAGAGGACCGCGATCATCGAAAGCCCGAACGGACCGATCAATGATGTAAGTGAGGAAGAGGAAAAGAGGGGTTGAAAGTTCGACGTACTTCCACCTGTGAGCCAGAAGCTAAGGAGAATAAGCGCTCCAATAGCAGCGACCTTTAGGAACGTGAATCCATTTTGAATCCATGCCCCCAACTTCACCCCAAAGCAGTTAATGACGGTGAGGAGCACAATGGAACCGATGGCGACCATCTTGATGCCGTCTGCGTTCAGCGGAATGAAGTAACCAAGGTAGGTTGCGAAAGCGACCGCGATCGCCGAAATTGAACCGGAGATGATGACAACAAACGCGGTCCATCCATACAGAAATCCCCACAACGGACTGTAAATGTGAGTGAGAAAAACGTACTGGCCACCTGCCCGCGGCATGAGGGCTCCTAGTTCCGCAATGGCGAGCGCTCCAAACAGACTCACGACTCCGCCAAGCACCCATACCAGAATCACAGATGATGTTGAAGGAAGGTGTATCGCAATAGTCATCGGAACGATGAAGATGGCGGAGGCGATGATGCTGCCAACGTTGATCATCGTTGCATCAAGGAGTGTTAACTCACGACGAAGTTCCTGCCGATCGCCATGTGATGCCGCCGCGCGCGTAGCTTGGATTTCGTTGCTCACATTTTGGAAAGGGCTTGCCGGTAGTGGCGCTTCAATAGCGATTGGAAATGATAGACGCCGCTTTCCGCATCAGGCGAAAAGCGTCCTTTGTGGTAAGCCTGAGATTGCAATCCTAATTGCACGTGCTCACAGATCTCGACGTCCTCCAATTGAACCTTGTGGCTGCACTCGATATCGTCAGCGATCATCTTGTGCGCTGCTTCGGAGGATATATCGTCATACAAGTAGTCGAAGATCACCTTCGTACGGTTTGGTGAAAGTGGAACGACGACATTCGTCTGTAATCGTCCCGGAAGAATGTTCAACATAAAGTTGGGGAAGATGAAATAGTAAAAAGCGGAGCCGCCCGAGCCGTACAATGTGTTCTTTCCAGTTAGTGGGCTGTGCTGAAGCGAGTAGTATTCAGATGTCTCGGTGACATACTGTTGATAGTCAAGGAGAGTCGCTAACTCAGGATGGACGTACGGGATATGATAGCCTTCGAGATAGTTATCAACGTACACCTTCCAGTTGCAGTTGATTTCGTACACCGCGCGGTGATGGAATGTCTTGATGGAAAGATCGTTTGGTGCAATCCGCTCCTTGATGCCGTGGAGAAGGCTTGAGATGCCCGGTTTATCTCGTGAGAGATTCACGAAGAGAACTCCTTCCCACACTTCGAGCGGGACGCTGAGTAATCCATAATCCTTCTTGTCAAAAAGCTCCGTGCGATCGAATTTCGGGGTCCCACGAAGACTTCCATCGAGGAGATATGTCCATCCATGATACTTGCATTGTAGCACTTTTGAAGTGCAATCTTCCGTGGCGATCGGACCCCCACGATGTCTGCACACGTTAAAGAATGCCCGAAGCTCGTGATCCGACCCGCGAACCACGAGAATCGGATTGCCGGCAACCGTGGCGACGATCTGATCTCCGGCGTGACGGAGCTTCGAGATATGCCCCACTGCTTGCCAGGTTGTTCCGAAGATACATTCCTGTTCAAGTTGATGAAAAGCGGGATTCCAGTACCAACTTGACGGGATTGTTTCAGCCCGTTCGAGCGGAACAATGGACAAATCCTCTTCAGTAAAGTCCGGGAGCGACTGTGAATTGAGCATAAGAAAAGGGTGTAGTCAGCTTAGAACGTAGCGGTCAAGGTAGCAAGCGAGGGGTGAAAAAGCAATTCCGCTTTTCTTCTTGTGAAAAGCATGATTGAAACCTATCTTAGTTCAGTTATTCGAAAGGATTGAATGATACCCGCATCGAACAATAGAATTCACTGGTTTCTCGTACTTGCCATTGCTTACTTCGGTTTCTCATCGCTCCGAGCTTCAGACAATGTTGACGGTTCGTCTGAGTCTTCGGTGAGCTCAGACGAACCGCTCACCGAAGACTGGGCCCGAGTTCATGTGCTTACCGTTCGCGGCATTGACGAGATA
>JANONN010000154.1:0-3303 GCA_031420835.1 Ignavibacteriales bacterium
GTCATTCCGATACGAACGTATCTTGCCGCTGACTTCGAATTCGAAATCCACATCAACATTCAATCCACCGGACAGGCCCTTCACATCTACGGGGAAAACTTGCCACCACCACTTCTCATCAATCTGCAGCGGTTTCTTGACAAGGCTTTTTCTCAGCACAATTCTTTCTCCTTGTACAAGAGTCGCGGCAGCTGAACGAAGAGTAATTGGATACTCGTGAGCATCTTTGATAAGAAGGAGAATGGGAAGCTTCTGACCCGGCTCAAGTCTATGAGGTGCGTCCGCAAGGATTTCGGGCTCCTTTTTCTTCAAGAAGCTGAAAAAATACCGGAAGCGATAGTGGGTTTCTGCGTAGAGAAGAAAGGGGAGCAGGGCAGAAGGATCAAGTGGAATCAATACGTCCTTCCTTTCCAGACAACTTTTCCACCAAAGAACACGACGAAGGGAAGGATAAGAACATAGACTGAATAGTAAAGCTGGAAGGAGTAGAAGTACTTCAACAAATCCTTCCTATCGAGCAGGTGGAGAACTCGATGCAAAAACGCATAGTCGCCGCTCATTTTGATGAGCCATGCCAATGAGGCGAGCCAGAAGTTGCCCAGGAGAAGTGCAGCCGCGATAAAGCCGTGCATCAAGAATCCTATAGCCATAACGAGAAAACCGCTCGGCTTCATGTCGAGTCCACCGTTTCCCCAGCGATGCTTTTGGCGCAGAAGCGCTCTGAAGTTGGGGCACGGTTTGCTCATTACCAACAGTCCGGGATCAATGGGATAATGATAATCCCATTTGCCGGTTTGAATGATCGCTTGAAAAAGCGTGTAGTCTTCCGTCACGCTGAAAGGAATACTTCGATAGCCGCCAACGGCTTCGTACGCTTCTTTGCGGAACGAGAGATTGTTTCCAATCGTACTTAAGGGATTTCGAAGAGCAACTGTTGATGTCGCTACGCCCAGCAGATACGCCCAATCAAGTGACTGCATCCCTTCAAAATGTCGCGTCGCATGCTGAAGTGTCATGCCACCCATGATTCCTAGTCGCGGATGATATCTCCTTGCCGTTTCTTCTATCCAAGTCGCTGGAACTGTGCAGTCGGCGTCTGTGATGAGAATAATCGTTCCGTTCGCCCTATCAATAGCTTGAGCGAGTGCATTTGGTTTCCCGGGCAACTTTGGGTCTGGTACTGTGAGAAAACTCGAAATGGAGGAATAGCGTTGAGAGTAGGAATCACAAATCTGTTGCGTGGAATCGGTTGAGTTGTCATTGGCAACGATCACTTCATACTTCCCCGATGGATACGATTGATTTGTTACCGACTGAAGAGAGTCGCCAAGATTGTTCTCTTCGTTTCTTGCCGCAATGATGACGGAGACAAACGGCTGCTCAGAATTTGAACGATCGTCCTTGATCTGACGAAGACCAATCAAGAAAGTCGCAATTTGTGAGACGTAGAGAACGACGACGACAAGGAAAAATATTTCAATGGTCATAATGGCAACGGGAGAATGGTCATGCCAAAGTGCTGGATAGTATCAATCGTGCGAGTAAGAATCTCGGCTATCTTTCCTTTTGTTTGATCATTGTCGTGGAGGAGTATGATTGAGCCACGCTTGAGTTTCCGTTTTACTCGTTCTATTACCAGCGCCGTTCTAACAGGCTCAAAATCTCCAGGATCAATTGTCCACATCACCAGCCGCTGTCCCTGTCCCTTTGCGAGAGAAATGGTTCGATAATCAAAGTAACCGTACGGAGGCCGGAAAAAAGCAATACGGTTTCCAACAATCTTTTCAATCGCGTCTTTGCCGTCTCGGATCTCAGCCCGAACCATTGCCTTGGACCGGAAGATCAGATTTCTGTGATTGTACGTATGGTTTCCAATCTGGTGCCCTTCGGACACAATCTGAGAAACTAGGTCGGGATGGGCCACGGCATTCTTCCCGATAAGAAAAAATGTGCATTTGATGTTGTGTTTTCGGAGCACATCCAGAACAGCCGGCGTCGCGATCGGGTGTGGCCCGTCATCAAATGTTAAGTGCGTAGAATCGCTTTCAGTCTGCCAAATAACGCTGGGGAAAAACAGCCGATGCAGCGGTGTTACGCGGTATCTCATTGTTACAATGTACGTCCTTTCCAACGCATGTGTCCCACCTGACCGAAGAGAGCGGCGGTGACAATATAGGGAACATGTAGAAGCTCAGCAATCAAAAAGTCCGTTCTGCTGAAAGAGATATCGAACATCGCACGCGCGCGTTTGAGAACAAAATAATCAACACCTGACTTGATGAGCCACGCGCTTACCATCGGCAGAAAGAGGATCGGATAAAACCATGCCGCGAAGAACGTGGTGAAGAGCAGCAGAAATGGTGAATAAAGGAGAACAAGCAGCAAAAGGAGAGATTTATCTTCGTAGCTCCCACGTTTTGCAGCCCACCGGCTTCGCTGGTGGAAGAATTCGCGCAAGTTGCTGGGACCTTTTGTTATTACGAGCGAGTCGTGATCAGTGACAAAACGAACCTTCCCGAGTTTGCGTGTGATGATCCTCTGCATAAGTGTTTCATCATCACAAAAATGCGACCCTTCGCCATATCCGCCGGCTGCCTCAAAGACAGATTTGCGAAATGAAAGATTAGCCCCACTGCAAATAATCGGTCGGCCTATCCCAATCAATCCTGCAGCTGTTGCCGTGAGACTGAAATACTCCAATGCGCTGAGTCGTTGCAGTAACGAGCTTCCGCTTTTCTCCATGACCGGTCCGGCGACAAAGGCAGTATCATCAACAAACGGAGTTCCCATTGATCGAATCCAATTTGGCTGGACCAGACAATCCGCATCGGTTGTGAGAATAATATCTCCTTTTGATGCACGAATGCCGCGTGCGAGCGCAGCGGGCTTTCCACTCCCATTACCCTCAATTGATAACACCTGAAGGGGAGGAAACTTGCTGCGTAAACTCTGAAGGATGGAAAGCGTCCCATCCGTAGATCCATCATCCACAACGATCACTTCGTACGTATCAAGAGGCAACTGTTGCTGACAGAGAGACTCAACGCATTCAGTGATAGTGCTTGCTTCATTTCGGGCGGCAATGACTACGCTGACGAACTGAGAATCATTGTGTGCTGATTGGTTTGCAATCCTTCCAAGTCCGCGAAACAGAGCGAGCACAAAAACAACATAGTATGCCATGGAAAATGTAAGGAGAACAATAAGCACAAAGAGGCCTGGATTCATTTTTGTGGAGGGTTAGAAGACTCAGAGGCTGGTGAGTCAAGATGCAGCTTCGGAGTAAAAAAGACGCCCACAATG
>JANONN010000155.1:0-4166 GCA_031420835.1 Ignavibacteriales bacterium
CCGACTTTGACGTGTTGTGTTGTCCGTGCCATAGCGGGTCATAGCATACGAGATTCAACGGAGAGAAGCAACGTGGAGGGACAAGGAAGAAAAAGAAAAGGCCGGAGGAGCTCCGGCCATTCAAACGGCAGTAGTCAATGAGTTCAGTTCTCGCGAAACATTGGTCGCGGGCGTTCCATGGGTCGATCCATCTCATCGTGCATGCCGGGCATTCTTCCGCGCATTTGCATTCCTCGTCGTTCAAACATCCGGGCGCCAAGGGTCTTCTTCCACACCTTTTGCTGTTCCGGCGTCAGCAGCTTATTGACGTTGAACCAGTGATTGAGCATTATCGTCTGCCCTTGCGCACGCAGATCAGGGATATATTTATTTTCTTTTCAAGCGCGGCCTTATCGGGATTATCTTTTGCTGTAAGTTCGCGAAATTCAATTGCAGCCGTGGCTACTTTCGAACGGTGCGACACCATTTGCTTCATGATGTCAAAGCGCATGTCTTGCATCTTCTTCTGCTGGTCATCGGTGAGCTTCAGTTCTTCTATCATTCTCATGAATCGCGGACCCATCTCGCCTCGCCCCATCATTCCGGGCTGGCTCGTGGCTTTGCTTGCGATAACGAGGGTGAGACACATCAGATAGGCGATCATTCTTTTCATTGTAACCTCCAGTGTTGAGTTGTGTGAACTACTCTTTAGACTCCCTGAGCCACAAGAAGTTTAAGCCACACGGAAAGAGTTTTAGTTCACCAGTCGTTCACTTCGTGAAAGCGTTTCGGAGTTACGCTGTTGATTGCCGCCCGGTCAACGTCAGCAAACCGAATTAACAATTGAAGCTGAACATACGCATGCCGTTGGCTGCCCAGGCCAATGCATCGTCAAGTTCGTTCATATGAATAGCGGGAATAACGCCGTGCTTTCGGCAACTCGTGACGACGTTCTCAATTGTTGATTTGATTTGGGGATCACCGAAGTTACCATGTTTGTTAAAAGCAACGGTGAGATCGGTCGGACCTACGAGTGCTGCATCAACGCCTTCAATCGAAAGGATGGCATCGAGATTCTCAGCAGCTTCTTTCGTTTCAATCTGCACGATCAGCATTGACTCATCGTTCAACGTCTTCAACGCATTTCTTAGATCACCCACCTTGAATTCAGTATGGCCACGGGCAAGCACACTCCCGCGTTTTCCCAATGGTGGATACTTCATGTATTGCAGTGCACTCTCGACATGCTTCGGTTCAGTAACGCGCGGAATCATGATCCCCTGCGCTCCTGCATCGAGTGATTGCGTGATCGCGGTGTAGGTGATCTCGGGGACGCGAACGATCGGCGTTACGTTTGCTTGCTTAGCTGCACGACTGAGATCGGCTATCGTTTCAATGGAGAATGGTCCATGTTCTCCATCAATGATCACGAAGTCAAAACCCGCGTTGGATAGGACTTGCATGATGGATGGCTGACGAATTTCGACCAACATGGTTCCGACAGCCGGCTGATTCTGTTGAAGCAGCCTCTTGAGTCTATTTTGCGGTATGATGGATTGGGTCATGTGGAGATGAAGTGATGTGAAGGTTGACGGATCAAAATATGCATACTTTAGCTGAGCTTCAACTGAGCCTTGCGCTCATATAGTTCTATTCCTTGTTATGCCCGCATGTTATAGGCGGGCATCTCTGTATTCTCGCAGACCCCCGATAGAAGCGTTCGGGGGTGACAGTTACTTTCCTTCTCTTCTTCTGTTATGCCCACATGCTGTAGGCGGTATCTGCACCATGCGGGCATCTTTGTATCTCGCAGACCCCCGATAGAAGTGCCGCGTACGGCATCCCGTACAGCGGGACATTCGGGGGTGACAATTCTATTAATTCAAGGAATTAAGAAGTCGTTGTGATTCGCCTTGACCAGAGGAGATACACAGGAATTCCCATGAGAACAATAATAAGCCCCGGCCACGTGTACTGAGGTTTGTAGAGCAGAAGCACGAAGTCAATGTACAACGCCATGAGAATATACAAGGCGGGCAGAATGGGATAGCCGAAGGCTTTGTACGGACGAGGTGCGTTTGGTTGCTTCTTCCTGAGAATAAACACAGAAGAAATTGTCAGAATATAAAACACGAGCACAGCGAAGACGATATAGTCGAGAAGCTGTCCGTACGTTCCTGAGATACAAAGAACGCATGTCCAGAACCCTTGAACGATCAGCGACGTGGCCGGTGTGTTATAGCGCGGATGGAGATGTCCCACCCTGCGAAAGAACAATCCATCTTTTGCCATCGCGTAGTACACACGAGCGCCCGAAAGGAGTATGCCGTTTGCGGCGCCGAATGTCGAGATCAGTATGGCGATGGCCATGATCGCCGCTCCCTGCGGCCCAAAGATCACCTGCATCACTGCAGTTCCGACGCGATCTTCTGCGGCGTGTTGGATTCCGCGGCCGATAGGATTCGCCGCTTCCGGATCTCCGATCAGTGGAAGAACCGTGAGATACGCGATGTTGGCGGCGATGTAGAGCAGAATGACAATTCCAGTTCCCATTGCCAATGAAAGTGGGAGATTGCGCTTAGGATTTTTGACTTCTCCCGCAGTAAATGTAACATTGTTCCAGGCCTCAGCGGCAAAGAGAGAGCCAACTTGCGCGACAGCGAGGATGGTGATTGTTCCCACAAGCGTGACCGACCCGGTGCCTCCAACAAGAATCATGTGTTCCGCGCTGAAGGAGGCGTTTCGCCAGAAGTCTGTGAAGTTTGCTGCCAAAGCCTCAGCATTCTGACCAATGAAAAACCCGAGAGTGATCAAACCAAACAGCGCGAATGTTTTTGTAAACGTAAAGACGTTCTGAATAATCGCACCTACCTTCACACCAAAGATATTGATAATCGTCAGGATCATTACAACGCCGATTGCCACGATGTTCTGCGTATTGATACCGATGTCCATGTTCCCGAGTTCAACAGGACCAATAGCAAAGCGAGGGACGTGGACAAGATGAAGGATCCAGTTCGAGGAGGAAATGTCTGGGAAGAACACCCCGAGAAATTTTCCGAACGCTACGGCAACTGCGGCAATTGTTCCAGTTTGGATGACGAGAAAGAGCGTCCAGCCATAGAGGAATCCCCACAGTGGCCCCATGGCTTCACGGAGATAGACATACTGTCCGCCGGCACGCGGCATCATGGCGGCGAGTTCGCCGTAAGCAAGGGCGGCAATGATCGTCATGATGCCGGTAATAACCCAAGCGCCAATGAGAAGAGCCGGGGAGTTGACGAGCCTTGCAATGTCAGCAGAGACGATGAAAATTCCCGAGCCGATCATTCCTCCCATCACAATCGTTGTCGCGCTCGTGAGTCCGAGTCCTTGAACAAAGTGGCCTTCCTTCACGCCGGAAGCAGATGAGTGGTTGGTCATAAGTTGTTCAAAGATTTAGAATTGGTTAAGTAAGGTATTTGCTCAGTTGTTTCACCACGGATGAAGACTAGAAAATTGATCCATCGGGTCATTGAGTCATCGGCCCATTGAGCCAATGAATCAATGGCTAAATGATGCAATCTTCAATATGCAAGTGGAGCGTGAACATACTGAACGGGAAGAGTAAAATCAAGGACTTCATTTCTTGAGTGTCACTCGCGCACGAAGAATTTTCCGGGGAGCTGGCGCACGAGTCCCTTGAACTCAAGCGAAAGGAGGGTTACCAACGTATCGGGTGTTGAAAGATTTGCCAGTTCTGTAATTGCATCAACGTGGAGAGGGTTGTTGGAGAGAAGAGCGTAGATTGTCTGCTCCACCAGTGTAAGTTGAATCTCAACCGGAGGTTTGTCACTCTTTGGCAAATCAAGGTGAAGTTGTGGTCGGAGTTCCGTGAGGATATCGTCGAGGGTGATAACGAGTTTCGCGCGACCGTCGCGGATGAGCATGTTCGGGCCGCCGCTTCGCTTTTCGTTGATGTTGCCGGGGACTGCAAAGACTTCGCGGTTTTGATCCAGAGCCGTCGTTGCCGTAATGATCGCACCGCCATCCAGTGCGGATTCAACTACGACGGTGGCTATCGAAAGTCCGCTGATGATGCGATTACGACGCGGGAAGTTTGGGGCATCCGGTTTTGTTCCCATCGGAAACTCCGACACGACTGCTCCGTGTCCGGCAATCTTCTCCATGAGCTTCTTGTTCTCGGA
>JANONN010000156.1:0-7124 GCA_031420835.1 Ignavibacteriales bacterium
GTCAAGAAGACAGATGACACTGCCCGGTGAGAGGCTGGCGAACAATGCGATACACCGGGGCCACGGAGCTTTGAAAGAGGGTAACTACTCAGCTATTGTATCTATCAGTGCCTACTGTTATACAAATCAACGTAGTCATTCTACCCCGCACCACAGTTCGACAAGCGTTCGCCTGAGCTCACGCCGAAGGCTCACTGTGAATCCCACCGCGCGAGGCATTCATGCTGAGCGACTCGACTGAGCTCGCCGAAGTCTTGTCGAAGCGTGGTGGGAAGGCGCAGAGCACTGCAGAGTGTGGGCATTGGAATGTGATTAGTGAGCAAGCTGAGTAGTTACGAAAGAGGATAGTTGTGCTCGTTCCACAGTTTTTGCCGTCCCGACTTCGTCGGGAGCAAAAACAACTGCGGCATACCTACGCTAAACGTGAACTTCAACGGGCCTGCTCACCAAACATCCCCGCCTATTGAACGCCGAACATCAACACTGACGCATTGGCAAAATCAACGATGGGCGTAAAGTAAAGCCCGAAGAGAATGGTTGGAATGAGAAGAAGGAAGAGGACCGCGACCTGGCCACGACTGAACACGAGTGGCTCTTTGCTCTCTTCCGGGTCGCGGAGAAACATGTTGCGGAGAATTCGAACGTAGTAGTAGAGCGACACAACGCTGTTGAGCGCGCCCACCACAGCCAGCCAGATCCATTTCGCGTCAAGCAACGCAGCAAAGAGATAGAGCTTTCCGATGAATCCCGCCGTCGGTGGAAGTCCCGTCAAGGAAATCAAAAAGATCACCATCGCAACACCCATCAACGGCGTGCGATAGCCCAACCCTTTGTACGAATCAATATCTTCCTTCCCCGTTTTGTTCGCCACGAGCATCACCACGTAGAACGCGCCTAAGTTCATGAAGAGATACACAATGAAGTAGATCAACACCGCGGCGATACCTTTGTCGCTTAGCACGACGACACCCATCAACATGTAGCCTGCGTGTGCGATACTCGAATAGGCGAGCAGACGCTTCATGTTGTCCTGCCACAGCGCCACAAAATTGCCGAGCGTCATCGTCAGAACGGAGAGAATTGCGAGTAGCTTGTTCCATTCAAACCCCTGCAGCGAAGCCCACATTCCTACCGGCATTCCTGCAATTGTCGAGTCGATGAACGAGACCTTGAAGAACCGAATCATCATTGCAAACCCTGCGGCTTTCGACGCCACCGATAGGAACGCAGTGATCGTAATCGGCGCACCTTCATACACATCGGGTGTCCAGAAGTGAAATGGCACTGCCGAAATCTTATATCCGAATCCCGCAATAATGAGAATGGTCGCTACCAGTAATGGAATGTAGCCAACGCTTCCCGCCGAAAGGGCTTTGTTGATCCCATAGATGTCCGTCGCGCCTGTCAATCCGTAGATGATCGAAACTCCATACAGCATCAAACCGCTGGAGAACGCACCGTAGATGATGTACTTGAGAGACGCTTCGCTTGAGTCAGGCGCTTCCTTCGTGTATCCCGCGAGGACATACGACGTGAGGCTGGTAAGCTCCATCGCGAGAATCATCATCAACAAGTTGGCTGCACCGGACATCAAAAACATCCCGAGCGTCATCGCAAGAAGCAGAGAAAAATACTCACCCATTCGCTTTGTTGCCGTTTGCACTTCTCCGGAGTAGTACGAGAAAAGGATAATGATCAGCGTGGAGATCGCAATAATGATCTTGAAGAACACCGCAAACGGATCAACCACCACCATTCCCGAAAAGATAGACTCGGAAACACCAAATTGCTGGATTGCAAAATAGCAGGCAAGAGAAACTCCAACAATCGAGATTACTGAGACGAGGTGCTTCTTCTTCAGGAGAAGATCACTGAGAATGGCCAGACAGAAGGCCGCGGTGAGGGTCGCCTCAGGAAGAAAATGAGTTAGACTTGTAATTATCTGTTCAACCATAGAGGAGGTTCTTGATGATTAGGGAATCATTGAGATGACAGACGACCTGCCTGTCGGCAGACAGGGTTTTCCCAACCAAATCCCCCATGTCCCCCTTTGAAAAAGGGGGATTCAGGGGGATTATGTCGACAAATACTGAGTTCATTTTGTCAACGACCATTCAGTTTTCAACATCTTACTACTACGGCGTCATTGCCACAGGCGCGCCGGATACCACAATGTTCACCAAGTGATTCACCGAGCTTGTCATCAAATCAAGCATCAGTGAAGGATAAATGCCCAAGGCTATTACGATAATTGCCAGCGGAACAAGTGTGAAGAGTTCGCGCGAGTTAATGTCGGGCAGGCTTTTCCACTTCTCGTTGGGTTGACCGAGGAACACGCGTTGCAATGTCCAGAGCATGTACGCTGCCGTCAACACAATGCCGAGGGTTGAAGCAATCGTAATCCATCGGAATGTCTTGAACGCACCGAGGAATGAGAATGCTTCCGAGACAAAGCCACTCAGCCCCGGCAACCCGAGCGCAGCAAAGAACGCCACCGTCATAATGCCCGTATATTTTGGCATTGTCAGCGCCAGTCCGCCGAAAGCATTAATGTCACGTGTATGGGCGCGGTCGTAAAGGACTCCCACGATCAAGAAGAGCATTGCGGTGATCGTTCCGTGGTTGAACATCTGGAACACGGCTCCCATCATCCCTTGCGTGTTCAGTGCCGCCATACCCAGCAGCACGATCCCCATGTGACTGATGGAAGAGTACGCTATCAACTTCTTGAAGTCATCTTGTGCCATAGCGCAGAGCGCACCGTACACAATGTTGATGAAGGCGAGAATTGCGAGCGCGAAAGCGTACGTATTCGCTGCATCGGGGAACATGGGATAGCTGATTCGGAGCAGTCCGTATGTTCCCATCTTCAGCAGGACGCCCGCCAGAATAACGCTGATCGCCGTTGGAGCTTCAACGTGAGCGTCCGGCAGCCATGTGTGGAATGGGAAGATCGGCACTTTGATGGCGAATCCAATGAAGAGCGCAATGTATGCCAGGTGCCGCCAGTACGTTCCGGCGCCGGCGAGGAGAGAACCGGGTTCGTAGTTGGCGGGATTCATCATTGCGAGCATGTTAAACGTGTACATCTTCTCGCCCGTGGTTGGATCGGGGATCGTGACGCTAAAGTAGAGCGCGATCATCGCTAACAATATGAGCACGCTTCCCAGCAACGTGTAGAGGAAGAACTTGATCGCTGCATATTCGCGGCGTGGACCGCCCCAAATACCGATCAAGAAATACATGGGAAGGAGCATCACTTCCCAGAACACGAAGAAGAGGAAAAAATCGAGAGCGACGAAGACGCCCATCATCCCGGTATCGAGAAGCAAGAGCATCGCCATGTAGCCCTTCATCGCCTTTGGAATATTCCATGACGCAAACACAGCGATGAAACTAATGAGCGCTGTGAGCAGCACCATCGGAACGCTCAGGCCATCCACACCCAGGAAGTATTCGATGTGGACACGACTAAACCATGCGACTCCCGAAATGTCGATCCACGTGGCTTTCTCCACGAATTGCATCCCTTCCACCGTGTTGATGCCGAGCAAGCTCCTATCGAACTTGAAGTAGATCAGCACAGCGAGAACAACCTGCAAGAATGTTGCGATCGCGGCTGTCCATTTCATTGCGCTCTCGTTTTGCTTTGGGATCATCAGGACGGCGATCATCCCGACGATCGGCAAGAACGTGATCCATGTGAGAATGCCAATGCCCATGAATTCCATTATCGTACGATCCTCCACGTTGGAATATCAATTTCGTTTCGAGCCATCGAAGAACCTCCTACCGGAACCATAAGAAGAATACCATCACGCCGAGTAACACGAAGGCGAGATACGTTTGCACTTTTCCTGTTTGGACTCTCCGCGTCAACAACCCGAAGAAGCCCGCGAAATACGCAACGGCGTTTACAAGACCGTCAACGATGCGATTATCAAACCCACCGACCCCGACATAGAAAAAGAAAAATGCCAGACCGGCGGTAAACAAGCCCATGAACGCATGCCATATCATTGCACCGATCGTGGCATCAGTAAGCATTCTCTCGCCACCGACAACCCAGCCGGCATAGAGCGAAACTATTCCTGCAACGACCAAATAGAACATTGCGCCGATGTTCCCCTCTTCCCACGTTCGCTTCGTTCCAAGCGTCACGCCAAGCGTCCATCGTGCCGTTCCATTGACGATCCCATCAATAACATTATTGTCAAACCAACGGTATGCACGCGCAATGGCTTTCGTGCCCGCAACGGCGGTGGCTTCGTACAGTTCATCGAAATACCACTTGTTGAGGAGGAACTGATGAAGCGGCTTCAGCGAACCGGCAACCGCGTCTGCACTGATCTTGTTCCAGTAGTAAACCACAAACGCAAGGAGAATGCCGGAAGTTGCGATGAGGAGCGAAAGAATCATCGCCGTGCCATGAACCTGATGCAACGACTCTTCAAATGATTCGATGCTTGCCGCAGCAACGGACGCTGGAACTACTGATAACGGCCTTTGAATCGCTTCGAAGAACCATCCACTCGACGCGCCGAACGGATTGAAGCTGTAAAAGGCGAAGAACGAAAGCACAGCAAAGACGATGAGCGGAATCGTCATCGTTCGGGGCGACTCGTGAATTGCTTCGAGACGATGGGGATCTTTGTGCTCTCCAAAGAATGTGAGAATCACAACACGGAACATATAGAAGGCAGTCAGCCCTGCGACAAGGAACCCGATGATCGGAATGATCACATGACCAGTGAGACTTCCGTACACAAGCGTCCCCGCGAGAATCTCATCCTTGCTCAGAAATCCCGATGTGAGCGGCACGCCCGAGATTGCGAGCGTGAACATTAAGAACGTCCAGAATGTCACGGGCATTTTCTTTTTCAGTCCGCCCATGTTACGGATATCTTGCGGATCCGTGTGATGATCGTTTGCATGATGCAGCGCGTGGTGCATGCCGTGAATCACGGAGCCAGAGCCAAGGAACAATCCCGCTTTGAACATTGCGTGCGTCACGAGATGGAAGAATCCGGCTGTGTACGCTCCAACGCCAATTCCCATCACCATATAGCCAAGCTGGCTCACGGTGGAGTAAGCAAGGACTTTCTTGATGTCGTTTTGCGCAATGGCAATGGTGGCGGAGATGAACGCTGTGATCGCTCCGATGTATGCGATGAACATCAGCGCATCGGCGGTCATCATCGCGAACGTGCGGACAATGAGATACACGCCGGCGGCAACCATCGTCGCAGCGTGGATCAAAGCGCTCACAGGAGTGGGACCTTCCATTGCATCAGGCAACCACACATGCAACGGGAATTGAGCCGATTTTCCAATCGCGCCGCAGAAGATCAGAATGCCGGCGGCCGTCAACCACCCTTCGCTTCCCATCGGAATTGTGCCAGACTGGATCGCGCTGAAGATTTCGTCAAAGGTGAAGGTGTGGAAGTTGGCATACAGGATCATGATGCCGGTGAACATCCCGATATCACCGATACGGTTGACGACAAACGCTTTCTTGGCAGCATCGCTGGCGGACTTCTTTTCGAACCAGTGCCCGATGAGCAAATATGAGCTAACACCGACAAGCTCCCAGAACACATACATCATGAAGAAGTTATTCGTGATCACGATGCCGAGCATCGAGAAGGTGAAGACGCCGAGATACGAAAAGTAGCGGCCGTACCGTACGTCACCCTGCATGTAACCGACCGAGAAGAGATGCACCAACGCGCTCACAAGCGTCACGACAACAAGCATGATTGCAACGGCATTATCCACCATGATGCCAAGCTGAATGTTCAACGGCCCGATGCCGGGAACGTCACCAAAATCCACCCACGTGAAGACCGACTGCAACGTTTCTGAGGAATAGGTCGTGAGCTTGCTATAGAGAATCGCGATCGAAAGGAAGAGGGCAAGGAAAATCGTGCCGTTGGCAAACCAATCGCCTTGACGCGGCATCCGCTTGCTGAAGAAAATGAGCACCAGAAAACTCAGCAATGGCAGAAGAAGAACCGCGACAGTAAATTGGAGTATTGTTTCTTGAGTCATGGAGTTAAATTGTCAATTTCCAATTGCCGATGTTCGATTGAAGATTGAAGATTGAACTGCTATTACGGCCGCTCGCACGGTCAGGGTGAATGCGACGCGCGCGAATTCAGTCTTTCAACCGATTGATCTCGTCAACGTTGACCGTGTTGAAATTCTGATAAATGTTGAGAACGATTGCCAGAGCGATCGCCGCTTCGGCCACCGCAAGGATAATGACGAAGACCGCGATCATCTGCCCATCGAATGTTCCAAAGCTGTACTTGGAGAATGCAATGAAATTGATATTTGCCGCGTTCAGAATCAGCTCGATACCCATCAACACCATGATGGCATTGCGACGTGTAAGCACAGCAAGCACACCGAGCGAGAACAGAAGTCCGCTAATGATCAGGTAGTGCGTCAATCCGGGTTGAAGCAGCCACGATAGAAAGTCTTGCATAGATTCAATCAATCAAAAATTTGCTTCTCGCGACGGGCAATCATGGCAGCTCCGATCAGCGCCACAAGCAATATCACCGAAGCGATCTCAAATGGTAAGAGATAGGTTGTCAGGAACATCTCACCGATTATCCTTGCCGTGCCCGTTACGACTTCCTGCGGCGGAGCGATCAACTTCCAGTCGGTGGACCAGAACATTCCTACAAGCGTCCCCGCAAGGGCTGCAACAAGAAGAACTCCTGGCAGCGTTTGAATCGTGCCACTCTTGATATCCACACTGATCACACGATTTGTGAGCATCACGCCGAAGATCAGGAGTACGAGGATCCCACCGACGTAAATGAGAAGTTGTGTGATGGCCAAGAAATCAGCCGTCAACAGTACGTAAAGTCCCGCGACACCAAAGAAAGAAAAGAGAAGAGCGAACGCGGAATGAACAATGTTCCGGGAGAAAACAACGATGGAAGCGGAGCCGAGCGTCACTAACGCGAAGAAGTAGAAAATGATCGCGATGATATCCATGCTATGATCCGGACGGTGAAGGAGGTTTCTGTTGATCAGCCGCCGGTGACGGTGCCGGCGTAGCCGCCTTTGCGGCTGCAACAGCCGCTTTCTTTGCCGCCGCTTCCTCGTCG
>JANONN010000157.1:0-4121 GCA_031420835.1 Ignavibacteriales bacterium
GACATGTGTTGCATGCTGACCTAGGGCCGTCCCCGCGTCCCCGTAGGTAACCCTCCCACCAAATTCCTGGTGCGTCGTCCGAATACCGCCAACCTCCCAAACCCCTAGTAACATCCCGGCCCCTGTGAGAGAGAATCCACCCGATCCCCCCGGCCACACTCGATCAGAAGAAATTGTCCGGGCGGCGTTCAGGTTTCGGGTAGCATGATAGACCGGCATGCCAAACTCGTAACCTTGCAACTCAATGATTCGACCGTCTGGATATTCTTTTCGAATAGGAAGATTGGTAAGGACGGCAATTGATTCGGCAAGAGCGCGTTGAAATTGCCATTGTATGCCATATTGTTGGGAGAGTTCAAGGAGTGTTCTCTGCTCTTGGGGCGTCTGCGAAAGGCTTTCAAAGCTTACTGACACAAGAAGGCCAATGAGGGCGAGGTATTGTCGGATATCTCGTCTAAGAATCATGGTTACCCGCTGATGTTACGCCTGCAGATCATACAGATTATAGCTCAACGTGTACAAAAAAAGGAACGGGCAATCATCGCTGACTGCCCATTGTGATCACGAAACGAAATCGTTTCTATCCTACCGCTGGCAACGATGCGCTTGAATCCAGCTTCCGATCCCGCTTGCCGCATTGTTAGTCAGATTGGGTTCATTGTTCGTTTGAATTTCTAGTTATTCCTTCTTCCCAGCGTGATTCCGCTTCCCTTTCCATCAATTCCTTATCCAGAATCTCCTCTTTCTTCACTTCTATTATATTCTTTGTGTGTTTCATTCGCTTGGTGACGACTGACGACAAATTTAACATGGATCTCACACCTGCCGCCACAATGCTGAACTCCTGGTGCAACTGCTGAAACGCACTTCGAAACTTCTCTCTCTTTGGTTCCGGCACATATTCCGATAACTCTCGCTCATCTTCCGTTAAGCTCATCGAAAGAACCGAAAGTGCGTTATTCACATAATGTCCGATCGAAACCACCGTGTCGCCAAACATTTTGATCGCTGCAGCATTCTTCTCACGTTCTCTTTCTTCCTGTTCGATCCGCTGTTTTTCTTTCCGGAACAAATATCGCTCGTGCACTCCATTGATCGTTACTGGAAGATGATTGATATCCACTTGCTCTTTGCGTACATAATCATACGCTCCCAACTTCATCGCTTCCACGGCAACGAACTCAGAGCCGGCGGCGGTCAGCATTATGACCGGCGTCTCCTGTTTCTGCTCGTGCATCCACTGCATCACGTTCAAGCCATTCATGCCCGGCATTTTGTAATCCAACAGCACCACATCAAATTGTTCCTTTGCCAACATCCCAATTGCCTCTTCACCACTGGCACACCCAATCCCTGACCATTCATCAGTGGCGTTCAGCACACTTGACATGACCTCACGGAACCCATCTTCATCATCGACAACAAGGACTCGTTTTCGATTTGTCATTTGTTTGGTGGTTTATTGAGTTTGAAAAATGATTTCCGCTTCTCGATGCATCCAATGTATGAAGGCGCTTTAACAAAAGCTATTTAGAATATTCTTAATTATGAATTTCTAATATGGCCTTGCAGACTCCCAAAGTGCTGAACCTTGTCAAGGTTTCTGAGATTCCTTCGACTCGCTGTCCTTCGGCTCGTCCCGATTGTGAAGCATCGGGACTCGCTCAGGACGCTCGCTCAGGACTGCCTGCCCGCCGCACCAAGAACTGTGCTTTGGGCAGGCGGGCGCAACCCTTGACAAGGTTTTCTCTTACAACACGATCTCGTGCCTGGCTGCTACGCTTTTCTCACCCGAAGGCTGATCCGCCTCCGGCGGACTTCGTGGTAATCCTTCAATCCCAAAAATCCCGGTTCAGACATTCTCCCGCCTACGCCCAAACAACGGGCTTCGGCGGGCAAGCTGACCTCTGACCTCCGATTTCTGACGGCTCGACTGAGTCTTCGGTGAGCTCAGACGAACCGCTCGCCGAAGTCTTCTGCTTTTTTCATCAGACAATCGGTAACTCAATCAGGAAGGTCGTCCCCTCACTCACGCCGCTTTCAACGCTGATGGTTCCCCCATGCGCTTCAATGATCTTGCGAACCAGGGGTAACCCAAGGCCAAACCCCTGACCACTATGATCGGCTGCATCTTTCAGACGCGCAAATGGGTCAAACAGCGTCGCGATTCGCTCACTTGGGATTCCTTTCCCCGTGTCGGAGAAACGGATGAGAACCATTCCATTCTCCGCCTCCGGTGTAATACGGATGCGTCCTTGTGAGGGTGTGTTTTTCAGGGCGTTATCAAGGAGATTGAAGAGTACTTGCCGCATTTTCACGACATCGAGTTGGAGGGACACATCGGGTGTCGGGGCAAGCACAATGCTGACATTCCTTTCCCGCGAAAGGAACATCGCTTCTTCGTAGAACTCTTCCAAAAGACTTTTTAATCGTACGCGACTCACGTCGAGTCGCAGGTTGCCCGCCTCGAAGCTGCTCAGGTTCAACAGATCATCCACAATCCTTGTCATGCGGAGGATCTCATCATACACCGAAACCATGGTGCGATGGAGATGGTCCTTGGTTGCGGCGACATCAAGCGCATCCTCAAGTTCGTTTCGGATGATGGCCAGCGGCGTGCGAAGTTCGTGAGACGCCAGGGCAGAGAACCGAAGCGTATGGTTGATCCCTTCCTGCATACTCTCGGAAAGTGCGTTGATCTTCTCCGCAAGGTCATCCAACCAAATGTGCTCTGGTTCCACGGAGCCTGTTTGTTTGGGCGTTTGATCGCCGCCGAGCGTTGTCAGGACTTTATTGAACCTTGTCTCGGCCGCATGGAGCGCCTGTTCAGCTCTTTTACGCTCCGTAATGTCACGCGCTACTCGAACGAAACCTACGACGCTCCCGTCTTCGTCATGAATCTGCGAAGTGCTGAGAAATACCGGGAACTCTGCGCCGTTCTTTTCTCGATTGTACAATTCGCCAATCCAACCGCCCCGTTTCGTCTCTTCCATCACTTGATCGAACAAATCTTGTTCCAAAGGAATGGGATCCCATTTCTGCGAAGAAGCCTGCAGAACAAATGGCGTCCGGCCGATGATTTCATGTTCTTGGTATCCGTATCTTTTGAGAAACGCTTTGTTCACGAAGAGGAGCCGTTTTTCGAGATCGGTGATACTAATGAGGTCGGAACTGCTCTCGACCGCGTGAGCAAGCAATCTGATTCTCTCCTCCGCCTTCCTGCGAGCGCGGATATCGCGCACGACGTTGCGGTACTCAAGAACCTTCCCGCTGGCGTCACGAACAATGCGCGTCGCTTGCTCGATCCATGCTTGGCTGCCGTCTTTGAGCAACGCACGGAACTCACACATGGTGTCAACCGCCCCACGCTCCGTTTCCCTCAAGTAAAAATCTATCACACGCCGGCGGTCTTCCGGAGCAATAAGTCTCGCGTATCTCCGCCCGAGAATTTCTTTTTCAGTGTACCCGCTCGACTTAAAGAGATTCGGGCTTGCATAGAGGAAGCACCCTTGAGCATCCAACGTGTAGAAGATCTCATTGATGTTCTCCACTAGGTCTTGAAAGCGTCGTGCAGTTTCGCGAGCTTGGAGTTCCGCCTGATTCCGGTCGGAAATCTCCTGCGCAAGTTCTTTCGTGCGCTCCTCCACGATCGATTCGAGATTACGATTAAGTCTCTTTAGGTTAGAGATAAGAACAACAACAACGAGGAAGGTACCCGTGCGGACAAGTGCGTTCCACAACGGAAAAAAAAGAAGTTGCGTCGAGAGACTGATGAACTCCACACTAAACCAAATGAGTCCACCAGTGAGAGCAGCGACCACGCCGTAGCGCAGCCCCCCTGACCATGCAGCGACGGAGATCGGAATGAGGTAGAAAAAGGAGAACGAGAGGTCGGGACCCGTCACATAATCGATCAGACCAATGAACAGCACTCCCCCAAAGATGATGAAGTTGCGGAGCGGGCGCGGGGCGCGCTCGAACACGCTCAGAATTCCGACACCTCGTTCGCTCTTCATATCGGGCTACCCGTTCATGAAGTCATAAATGACTTCACTGCACGAAAAAAGAATCCTCAAGGATTCTCAGGTTCAGTCCGATTCATCGGACTTTTTTCGTTATAG
>JANONN010000158.1:0-5317 GCA_031420835.1 Ignavibacteriales bacterium
ACTCAATCTTACTGTCTCACGCAAGGGGTGCACTCCAATCACCCCCCTAAGGGGCAGGTGAATCAATATACCTGGACATACAATGTAACAAGTGGGGCGCCACCTTTCACCTTTACTTGGAAGAAAGATGACTCTGTCGTAGAAAGCAACTCTTCCACATACACTGAATACTATTCCTATAATGGCTCTGGCGGCGGGTCGTATCAGTTCACGCTAACAGTCGGTGTCCGAGATGCAGCAAACTCAACAGCCAGCGCAAGCCTTGTTGTTACAGGATACAACTCCGGCGGCGGGGGCGGGCTTGAAAGCATCGGAGAACGGATCTCAGAAGCAACTCCACTTCCCTCAGACTTCTCCCTTGCTCAGAATTATCCGAACCCATTTAATCCAGAGACAGAAATCACCTTCGGTTTACCAGAGCCGGCTCATGTCAAGATCAGCATTTCCGATCTCCTTGGTAGAGAAATCTTCGTACTCCATGAGGGTGAACTTGCGGCTCGTTACTATCGCAAGCGATGGCCGGGAAATGACGCAAGCGGCTCAAAGGTTGGAAGCGGGATTTACTTCTGCCTAATTGTGGCAAAAGGGGAGAGTGGAAAAGAGTTCACTCGCGTCCTGAAAATGCTTTTATTGAAATAACAGAATTACTGTTGGAGTCTCAGGATTTACTGTCTCATTCGCTATCACGGGATGACAAAGACGGATAGCGATTCAACCTTTATTCCCCATTCCCCATTCCCCATTCCGCATTCCGCATTTTAGTAATACACTCCCCTCGCACTCCCCTGCTTCGTCACTTTGATGTCTTGTAATTGCGGCGCCTTGATGCGGATTTCAAAACGGTAGCCACGATAAAACCCGATCGGGAACCAGGTGAAGTTCATCATCCAACAATGAAGATCGCGTGAGATGTTTACCGTGGGGGCTGCGAACTCCTTTCTTACAAAATCATAGTTGCCGCTTGTGCTGAATCTCCAATTATCCGTCAAGTTGAACGAGAGACTTGCGTTCATTGCAGAAGTGCGAAATTTCTGGCGCGGATCCGATTGATTTTGTGAAAACGTGTAGCCCAGGGAGAGATTCCACGGGATGCTGAAATCAGCCCTCTCGTCTGGATATAACCCGCCGTAGGGCTGAGATTCCCCCGGCGCAGGAGGCAATCCGGACGCGGCTTGCTGTTCTTCCAAAACGGCTGCAGGAATTCCCTCGTCGGCCTTCTTGGCCTTCTTCTCCCCGCTCAGCGATGTTGAGAGTGAAAGACTGATGGACGTTATGTCGGCCAAGTATCCCTTCTCGGAAATCAAGAAGCGGTTCACTCGATGGCCGGCAGTTCGGTCAAACTGATAGAAACTGTGCACGGTGCTCGCATTGAGGCTCAGATATTTTCCCACATCGGTTCGATACGAGACGCTGAGGTCACTGAGGTTCATGGAGTCGCGCGCAAAGTCGTACGAAGCGCTGGCGCCGATATTCATGAGCTGAACCTTTTCTTCCTTCGCCGTGTCGGATGGCTGATACTTCAGTTCGAAATTGTTCCCCATATTCATTGTTGCAGCAAGTGAGTACCCGCGAATCCCCTCACCATAAATTTGCTTGCTGTATGTCAGTCCGACGTTCGGAGTAACAGCGTGACGAATGGCAGTCACACCAAAAATCTGCGGCTGAAATATGCCGTAAAATCGCGTTCCCGTCCCCACACCGGAGCTTAACATCCCACGGACGAGGCGTCTTCGCTGAGTCGAAAACATAAGCATGCTGTCCGTCGGATTGCGCTGTGGAACGGTTGTCTCGCCAAACGTCCGCTCATCCCTTAGGCTGAACGAAGGATTGAACGTAAACTCACCGATCTTCGGAGAGATGCTCGTTGAGACGCTTTGACTAATGGATTGCGTGGAAGACCGCCGATTCTCTTGCACAGAAGAGAATTGCCCCGTTGAGTTCTTTACTGAGTCAACTCGTTGCGGCGAGCGTGATCGATCGTTGGTGGCATTGATGCCGTAGTTAATCCCGATCTGCTCATACCATGCCGATTCGGTCGAGCCTGAGCCTGTGGTCAATCCTCGCCCTTTCGTTCTCTTTCGGAAGGGATAGATCTGTCCTTGCGAAAACGAGACCGACGGTAATCGTTCGTTCACATTTCCGTCGGTCAAGCTCTGGTCGCGAAACACCGACACGGAGAGGTTTCTGT
This sequence comes from Ignavibacteriales bacterium, assembly GCA_031420835.1. Lineage (GTDB taxonomy): Bacteria > Bacteroidota > Ignavibacteria > UBA10030 > UBA10030 > JANONN01. The sequence continues at coordinate 2,189 of JANONN010000158.1, forward strand.
TCGATTCTTCCCATGTTTTCGAATACATACCCTGAGAAACAATGTTCTGCCGTAAGATCTCGTCAATGTTTGTGCTGAAATTCCTGTAGAACGTGCCGGAGCTGAACGTGAAGTTCACATCGGCTCGACTTGTCGGATCAATCTGTTGGTTGTGTCCAACCTGGATATTGTAATCTCTTTGTTCCGTGCGAGCAGGGTCTCCCACTTCCCCACCACGATACTGCCTTGTTACGCGTGCGTTGAGAAAACCCGTAAAGTTGTAACGCAATGCGTAGCGTAGTTGCGATTGATTGAGCCAGCCACCACGCGTGAACCAATCGAATGTCGTCGTCAAGTCGACGTAGTCGTTGAGCGCCCAGTAGTAACCGAAATGACTCAGGAAGTGTCCAAGCCGGGCATCGTAGCCGTAGGTTGGTGGAATAAGTCCGGAGCGACGACCACCTTTATTCGGGAACACTCCAAACGGGAGCGCAAGGACCGGCACATCGGCAATAAAGAAGTAGATCGGCTCTGCAACAATGTGGTCGCGAACGATCACCTTCATCTTGGGGCTGTAGAAATAGAAATGGGGATGCTCTGCGTCGCATGTCGTGTAAATCCCCTCTGCAACAAAGAGCATGTCTTTGTCGATCTTCTTGATCTCGTCGCCGCGATAACGACCATCTTCAATCTCCGTCTCTGCAACCGTGATCTTCCCTTTCTTCGATTTGAAATTGTAGATCACTTTCGATCCATCGTACTTTTCTCCTGCGTCGCTCAGCAACGGTTCTCCGATTGTCTTTTTGCCGGTCGTGTCGGCGGTATCGGGAACTCCTTCTGCGAAGAGCGTGGCCGTATCCCAATTGACATTGACGCGCTCCGCCTTCAGGCCCATTGTTCGATACTGAAGATCGGACTGGCCATACAGATTCATGAATCGTGTCTTCATCGAATAAATGATTGAATCCTTCGCACTATACACGACGAGAGTATCAATATCGGAACGAGTTGCGAGCGTGTCGGTGGCGACCTGTGTCGTGTCTTGCGCCCGGAGAGAGACAGACCAGAGAGAGACAGAAAAGAAAATGAGAAGAATGGAGAAGAAGGGGCGATTCACTATTCGATGGGGAAGAAATGGGACACGGAAAAAATGAACAAATGTCAAAACGGATTACTACTTATGATTACAACTCCGCGAAGGCGGACTTGTCCGCCATCCCTTTTGCGAATGCGCCTCTGGCGTAAATCCAACACTCCCCGCCAAACACATGGCGGGCAGGCAATAATCCCCGCCTGAACGACGTAGGCGGGCGGGCAACATTCCCCGCCCGAACCGCCTTGGCGGGCCCGAGCATCAATCCGCTTTTTGACTTACAACACCAGCCCTGCAGCACCAAGGATGCCTGCACTATTCCCTAACTTTGCTGGAACAACTCGGATCTCCGGTCGCAGGTGCTTCAGCACATGAGCCTGAACTGAATTGCGGATTGCTTCAAACACGAACTCCCCGGCTCCCGAAACACCCCCACCGATAATGCTCACACGAAGATCGAATATGTTCATGACTCCACCAAGCGCAACCCCGAGTAACGTTCCGGCTTCAATCAAAATTTCCTTCGCTAACGCATCTCCTTCGTGCGCCGCCTGCGCAATGTAATACGGCTCGATGTTCTCGATGTTACCTCCGGCAAGTTGGAGGATACGCGAGTCACGATGGTTCTTCAAGCGTTCCGCGGTGCGTTGCGAGAGATAGCGTTGTCCCACGAAAGCCTCAACGCACCCACGGCTCCCACAGTTGCACAAAGGCCCGTCATAATCAATGCACACGTGGCCAATCTCTCCCGCGCCGCCGGTCGTGCCGCGATAGAGCTTGCCATCGAGGATTATCCCTCCACCCACTCCGGTTCCCCAAATCACGAAGAGGAAGTTGTTGTGTTCTTTGCCTGCACCAAAGCGGGCCTCTGCAAGTGCAGCAGCGTTGGCGTCATTCTCGATACGCACTGTTGTATCGAAGAGGTTCTGAACCTCCTTCGCCAGCGGAAATGTATCCCACGCTTTGAAGTTGGGCGGTGACTTTACGACTCCATCGCTTCCAACCACCCCCGGTGCGCCTATGCCAATGCCAACTGTATCTTTGCCGTTCGCGTGGTTGAGTACATCACGAACGGATGCAGCAATCTGCTCCACCACTGCCCCTGGTCCATCCAATGCACGCGTTGGAAGTTTGGTTTGATACAAAATCTCACCACTGCTGCTCACCAATCCGGTCTTGATCGTTGTTGCGCCGAGATCAACACCAATGGCAAGCGTGGGTTCTTGAGTAGTCATGCTGAGTGAAGCTACAAAAAAAACCGGAGAAGTTCTCAACCGGTTGGTTAGTCAACGGGGAGGAGAACGCCAAGAACGGGCCGCTTCAAATCCGCGCGAGAATGGGGAGCGAGTTATTTTATCCCTGAGTTATCAGGCACGACACCAAGCGTGTGAGGATTGATGCTGATGAGCAGTTTGATCTCAGTTCCATACCGGTTCGAGAGGTAGGGTGCTTGACGAAGAGAGGAGAGACTGGCGGTTGTTATCCTCGAAATGGAATGGAACAAAGAATCGGAGGCGGTGAATGCAGATTCGATCAACTTGAGTTTCAGTTCTGCAAAGAGGCCATAGCCGGAAAATATTCCTATTTCGGTGTCGGGGATTTCCCTTACGCGCATTGCTTGAAGCTTCTCACGCATCTCGCGAGCGAGTACGGTATCCCTCCGCACAAAGCTGTGCTCCAGAGCGTGTTCGAGATGAGATTCTTCATGCTCTTTGTGGAGCGGTCCACGGTAGAAGCTGACCGTCTCAACAGGCCCGTTTTCAGATGCGCGTTCGATCCGCATGAAGTCGGGCCTCATGTCGTTATCATAATCTATGATTTGAATTTTCTTTTCACCATCGCTGCGGATGGCGAAAATCTCCATAACCGGGCGGACTCGGTTGCGGTATTCGATCCGGTTGATCAGACTGCTATCGAGCGGCTCGAAGTAAACGATGGTTCCATCGGAGTTGATAACGAGCCGGTCGTAATTCGAGATTCTCTCATCTTGCGAAACAGCATTCTGCCACAGAAGGATGGAAAGACATGCAATGAGTGTAACGAAAAGAATGTTGTTT
>JANONN010000159.1:0-17294 GCA_031420835.1 Ignavibacteriales bacterium
CAGCTTTCCCACCGTATTCTTCACAATGTAATCAACGATGTACGTTGGCGTATAGTACACGCCCCCAGCTTTCTTAACCTCCGGCTTGTCTTCCACCTTTGCCTGATGACCCGCGGTGAGGCGAATGACCTTGCCGAGGAACTGCTCGTACACCTGTCCGAGTATGTCCGCCGGAAGAACGGAGAATTCGTACGAGCTGTCGGGATAATACAGGCTCTTGATAATATCTTTGAGGGGTTTATCGTCAATCTCTAAGGTTGGAGTGAACTCATCGGGCGGCTCGGGTCGGTTTGTTTCTCTCTGGAAATGGAAGAGCCCGGAATTGTATTTCTCATCCGCGCGGTAGAAGAGTTCGATCAGTCGTTTGTAGATGCGCGTTCCGTTAGTGAGCGCAAGGAGTGAGCCGTAGGTTTCGATGCCGCGGTCTTCGCAGATGCGCAGGAAGATGATCCGGTCAATGATGCGCTGCACGGCGAAGTTCAGGTCGCGCACGCTTAGCTTCGGATTGCGGAGGGCAATGTTCTTGGCAAGCGATTCGCGCCACGATTCTATTTCTTTCAGGAAGGCGTCGTCAACTTCCGCCGTCCCCTTTTTCCCCTTCGTGCTTTCGACATACTTGTCGAACGAACCTTTCAGGACGGCATCGCGCGAGAAGATGTTGGCGATCTCGTCCCAATGGTCAAGATACTCCGTGCGGCGAAAATACATGATGCGACCGACTGACGATTTATCTCTTGCGTTCGGTTTGATGCGGCAATCGTACACCGCGAACTCTTCGAAGTCGGTGAGAATACTCAGCGGAAGTTTTGCAGACCACGCATAGCGGCGCACCTGATAGGCGGGACTGATATCTTCTTTGAGATTGACGGAAGGCTTCTTTGCTTCAACAAAGAATTTCCGCACCCCTCCGATGCGAAAGCTATAGTCGGGCGCTTTGGTCGCCGTGCCGATCTTGATCGCATCTTCGTGGACGACGTCTTTGTACGCTTCGGCGTATCCTTGTTTGTTTTCGATATCCCAGCCGAGGGCGATGAAGAAAGGATCGAGGAACTCGCGGCGAAGCTGGGTCTCGTTGTACTCGCCTGAGGTGTAGGCATCGCGGTTCTGTTCGAAGCGGTGGATCAGGGCTTGTATTTCGGTTGGGGTTCCCACGATAAGGATTGTTTCCTGATGGAATGAATCTAAGAAAAATCGGCGTAAGATTGTAGTTGAATCAACCTTTCCCCCTACTCACGCTCCCGACGTTCACTTCCTGACTGATGTTACGCGCCTCATCAAGAACAGGAGCAATGTCATGCCCGAATGATTTTACCCCGTGAGATAATTGTTCAAACGTCATGACCGCTCGTTTTCATTTGGCTATCTCACGGGGTGAATCGGGCATCTCTTTATGAGATTCCCGCTATCCCGCTCGAAAACAGCGGGACGCAAAAAACGCGAAACGTGCCTGCCCGCCGCTACGCCTGCTTGCCGAATGTCCAGTAGGCGAGCTTTGGCAGGCGGGCGGGAATGACAGATGGTTTTGAGGGTTTGCGTAACATCACTTCCTGACTAATCTCTTCAACACCTTCATGTTTTCCACATCCTCTTTCATATCCGGACCCTTTGGCGTTTCGAGGATCTTCGGAATGTTCTGAAATCTCTCATCGTTCATCAAGAAGCGAAATCCTTCCAGTCCGATCGCTCCTTTGCCGATATGCTCGTGACGGTCAACGCGAGATCTGAGTCCCTTCTTCGAATCGTTCACGTGAAACGCAACAAGCCGATCCAATCCAACGATCGCATCGAACTCTTCGAACGTTTGCTCGTATCCTTTCTCGGTAGCAATGTCATATCCGGCGGCGAACACATGGCACGTATCAATGCACACGGCCATACGGTCTTTTTCCTCAACAAGATCTATGATGGCCTTCAATTGCTCGAACCGATACCCAACGACCGTCCCTTGTCCCGCCGTACCTTCGAGCACACTTTTGACGCGGTATCCTTTCGTTTCCGCATGGACAATGTTGAGGGACTCAGCAATGAGATTGATTCCTTCTTCTTCTCCAGCACCCATATGAGCGCCGGGGTGGAAATTGAGATACTCAACACCCAGCATCTCCGCTCGCTCAAGTTCATCCTTGAATGCTGCACGCGATTTCTGAAGAAAGACTTTGTTCGTCGTGCAGAGATTGATCAGGTACCCACTGTGAGCAACGACTGGACCGATCCTTGCTTTCGTAAGAAGCGCTTTGTACGTTGATGCGTCTTCTTCACCAATCGGCGGACCTTTCCACCGGTTGTTGTTCTTGACAAATATCTGCATGGTCGTACAGCCGATACTCGCCGCACGTTCCACGGCTGTGTGAACGCCCCCTTCGATGGACATGTGCGCTCCGAGAAGGAGTCGGGAAGATTGGGGCATGAGGAACTGGAGTAATGGAGTCTTAGATTAGTGGATTGATGGAATGAAAGCAATGAACTATGATGAATGAGCTATGATCGTGTCTACTCAGTGTACTGTTTGGTTGAACGTTTTTCTATAGGACACAGACGGTAGTTCCATGAGACCCCACTCTAAGTCTCCCCTACGAGGGGAGAGGATTTCTTTCCTCAGTTCAAAACTGAAAATGAAAACCGTCCCCCTCTTAGGGGGACTACCCGCCCGAACGCAACAGGCGGGCGGGCAGGGGGTCTTCACAAAGATTATCAAGACCACATTCCTTTTCATGAAGACGCTGAGTAGTTACCAATGATCAATGAGTAATGACCGTAATTACTCAGCACACATATTCTATACAAAATGGAGAATGAGGAGCGAGGAATCAAGCGCAAATCGAAACTTCTAAGACCTTCTACCGAATACTGTTGAGAACCCAATTCAAGAACAAAAAACCTTCGTGGAGGACATCATGAAAACTCTAGTCCGTTTCTGTTTCTTCGTCGTGCTTACATCTTCGGCATTTGGTCAGACCTCATACTACGCAAAGAATGATTTCCTCCTTGCTTCGCCCGGAGCGATGAAGACAGGCTTGTACGGGTATGACAATCCCGCACTGCTCACCTACCAACATCAACCTGATCTTCTCTTCACATGGTCAGATGCTGTTGGAAGTTGGAGTGACTTCAACCGGTGGGGACTTTTTCTTGGACTACCAAGTTTCGGTTTCGCCGCTGTTCATGAGAAACTTGGATCATCATCCGTGACCGATTATCAGCTCTCCTCAGCGATGGGAAACAAATCGTTTAGTCTTGGTTTTGGGTACGGTTGGTCGTCCAGGGATAAAGCGTTCTTCAATAGACAAACTATTTATACCGTTGGCGTTTTGAGTCGACCGAATCGCTATCTCTCAATCGGCGCTGTCGGAACAACCGGACCGAAATCAAATGCCGATGAACTGGTGCTTGATCTTTCGGGCCGTCCGTTTGGAAACGAGCTGTTGACGCTCTTTGCCGATTACGCATTGCGCGAGCGAACGATTGCCGGATTTCCAACATGGAGTGCAGGCGCCGTTGCGGAACCATTGGCAGGAATTCGGGTTGCGCTTCGCTATTTCGATACGAAGAGTATGTCACTTGGCGTCCAGGTCAGCTTCGGCAACAGCTCTCTCTCCACGCAAGCCAACTATGATTCGAAAGGAAAGTACAGCCACAATACGTACGCATTTCGTGTCGGCGCGTACGATAGGAACATCCTCCACAGCAAGTTCAAGGCACGAACGTCGTACGTTGAAATGAATCTGCTCGGTCCCGTCAATTATCAGCGTTTCATGTTGTTTGATCAAACAAAAACACTTTCGAGTCTCCTCAATTCCATCGATGCGGCGAAGACCGACCCTGCTGTTGCCGGAATCGCCATCAATACTTCCGGCATGATGGTCGCATCCGAGCTTCTGTGGGAACTGCGCGAGAAGTTGAAGGACTTCAAGACAAGCGGCAAGAAAGTGGTTATGTTCGTTGATCGTCTGGGACTGAACGAGTATCAGTTCGTCAGCGTCGCGGACAAGATCGTGATGGATCCGTACGGCGGACTCGACGTCAAAGGCGTTTTGTTCGGACGTATGTATCTGAAAGGAACGCTGGAGAAGGTGGGAATTGGCGCCGATGAACTTCGGTTCTTCAAATACAAATCGGCGGCCGAGACATTTTCCAGAGAGACCATGTCTGATGCCGACCGCGAGCAGCGCCAGAAGCTTGCGGACGATTTCTATGAGCTTGCCAAGTTCAACATCTGTCAGGGTCGAAACATCTCCTCGGAGAAGTTCGAAAGCATCGTCAACACAAAAGCCATCCTGCTCGCCCACGAGGCTCTTGCGGAGGGATTGGTGGACACACTCGCTCGGTGGGATTCCGTGAAGGAGATGATCAAGAATTTGGAGGGAAGCGAGAAGTCGTACATGGGCGCATCGCGATTGGAGCGATTCAATCTTCCACCGGATAACTCATGGAGTGAGCCTCCCCAGATCGCGGTGATCTATGCGTTAGGCGTTTGCGCGATGGACAACGGCATCACGGCACGCAAGCTTATCAAAGACGTACAAGCTGCAGTGGAGAATACGAGTGTGAAGGCAATCGTCTTGCGGGTTGATTCTCCCGGAGGCGATCCGATGGCATCGGACTATATCGCTTTGCCGTTGAAGAAAGCGCGAGGGAAGAAACCGATCATTGTCTCACAGGGTGCGGTTGCCGCATCGGGCGGATACTGGCTTTCGATGTACGCAGACACGATTGTCGCCGCACCAAACACCATCACCGGTTCCATTGGTGTCATTGGCACATGGTTGTATGATAATGGATTGAAGAAGTCGCTCGGCGTCACGACCGACTTCGTCAAAGTCGGCGCGCATGCTGATCTCGGTTTTGGAATGGCTCTTCCTTTTATTGGCGGCATTCCAGATCGCGCACTCACAACCGACGAGAGGGGGAGATTCGAAACTTTGATCAAGACGCTCTACACCGACTTCGTTGGAAGTGTTGCCGAGGGAAGAAGAATGCGCGTTGACCAGATCGAACCGATTGCTCAGGGTCGCGTTTGGTCCGGAGTGGATGGATTGAAGAACGGACTTGTGGATGTGCTCGGTGGACTGGAAACAGCAATTGAGATCGCCAAAGAGCGAGCGGGCCTTGCGGGAAAGAACGTTACCATCGTTGAGTATCCAAAAAAGGGGTTGTTCGATCCAAGTATGTTTGTTCCGAGTTTGTTTGGACTCGATATGCCGGCAAGGGACAACCAGCTTATTGATCTCGTTAAGTTCCATCTCAAGAACAACGGCAAACCGATGCCAATGCTCCCATTGGAAGATTTGTTGATGCTCGACATTCCGTTTGAGATGAAATAGCGATGCAACACGGCACAATATAACTTAGGGGGCTGTTGAAAAAGTCTTCCAATTGGTGGAGGCTGTACAAAAAGTAGAAAGTCATTCCCGAATGTTTTAGTCGGGAATCTGAAAATCGTTGAAAATCAATGGTTAGACACCCGACTGAAGCGTTCGGGTGTGACAATTTTTTTCTTTTTGTACAGTCTCCTACCGTGAAAATCCATGAATTGCCCCGACATTCATGTCGGGGATACCGAAATCAATCCAATTTCCAAATCGAGGAGTGGCTTTAGCCACTTCCATCGTGGTTTTCACACAGCCTCTGAAGCTCGTGGCTATGCACCACCCCCTTTTTCAACAACCTGATAGGAGACTCTATGAAATCAAGAACATGGTTTTCTCTTCTTCTCATTCTCGTGTTTTTCGTTACACAGACAGACGCACAAATGATGATGGGGCGTCTGCTCGGCGGAGGAGGTGGCTTTGGCTACTTTGCCGTCGGCTCACAGTCCATTGACATCAAGGGATTGAACACACGATTAAAAGTCTTCGGCTATCCTGCGTTTGAGGAAAACTACATCACAGCGGGCGGCGGCGGCCACGCAGTGATCGGAAACCTTATTATTGGGGGCGAGGGAACGGCGCTCATCCAAACAGGTGACCAGGTGATGGGAAACTTCAGAACGAGTTTTTCGGGCGGGTATGGAGCGTTCACGCTCGGCTACATAATCTACTCGACTGATGCGATGACACTCTACCCTCAGCTTGGTCTTGGCGGCGGCGGAATGAACCTGACGATTGCCGAGCGATCCAGTCCGTCCTTTGATGAGGTTCTCAGCAATCCTCGTCGGGGAGTGGAATTATCTTCCATGAGCTTTCTTGTTGATCTTGGAGTCGGGGCGCGATACTTATTTTCGTTCAGGGAACGATCAAGGGGCGGATTGACCATCGGCGTCCGTGGCGGATACGTACACTCATTAAACGACAAGCGATGGCGACTTGATGAGGTTGCTATCCCCGGTGGACCGAGCGGCGCCTTTAGCGGATTTTATCTTCGATTGACAATTGGTGGCGGCGGGAAGTCTCGAACTCGAGAGGAGTCCGATGGAGACTGATATTCATCCCAACATATCGCAGATCTATAACCAGTTTCATCAGAAGCTCCTTCATTTCATCCAAAGCCGTGTTCCCGACCGAGACACGGCGGAGGATATTCTCCATGGTGTGTTCTTAAAGATCCATCGAAGAATCGAGACGCTGCGTGACGACGAGAAACTTGAGAGCTGGATGTTTCAGATAACGCGGAACGCGATTGTTGATCATTACCGGTCAACCAAGCAAACCACAAATATCAGCACTGCTTTTGATGTTGCTGAAAACGATGACGAGATATCTCCCGCTCAACGTCTCGAACCGTGTGTGCGGGAATTCGTTGAGCAACTGCAGGAACCGTACCGGGAGGCGCTGCGGCTTGTTGAGTTTGAAGGGATGAGCCAGAAAGAGCTTGCGGACCGGCTCGGTATTTCATTCTCCGGCGCAAAGTCGCGCGTTCAGCGTGCTCGCGCAATGCTTCGCGACATGCTGATGCGCTGCTGCCATTTCGAGTTTGACCGCTTCGGAACCATCCTCGACTACCATCCGATCTCTTGTTGTTGTTGTGACGAGCATTCAGAGAAGGCCGCGTTGAACGGATGATTCGAGTCAAAATCTGCTGCATGCAAAGTATTGAAGAAGCACGTTTGGCGATCCGTTACGGCGCCTCAGCACTTGGGCTTGTTTCAGCGATGCCGAGCGGACCGGGTCCCATCCCAGAAGATCTGATCACCGAGATCGCAACCACGATCCCGCCCGGAGTTGCTTCATTCCTTCTCACCAGCAAACAAGACGCTCGTTCGATCATCGAGCAACAGCGGAAAACGCGTGTGAACATGCTTCAACTCGTTGACTGCGTCTCGATCGAAACATACAAGGAACTTCGAAGAGCCTTGCATGGCATTGGAATCATTCAGGTCATTCACGTGCAGGGGGAAGATTCCGTGTCCGAAGCGATGACCGTTGCCCCTTTTGTTGATGCCATCCTGCTTGATTCAGGTAATTCGGAGCTTGCTGTGAAGGAGCTTGGCGGAACGGGACGAACACACAATTGGGCGGTGAGTAGAAAAATCCGGGATACAGTTTCAATTCCTGTGTGGCTCGCAGGCGGACTAAAGCCGGAGAATGTGAGAGAAGCCATCGAGCAAGTCCAGCCCTTCGGTGTGGATGTGTGCAGTGGGGTGAGGACAAATGGGCGGTTGGATGAGATGAAAGTGAAGGCGTTTTTTCGCGAGTCCTACTATCAAGACTTTGCAAGTGAAAATTCGAACCTGCCCGACGGTCAGGCGGGTCTTCACTTGCTTGCTCTTGCTTTTCTCCATCCAGCGGCGTACGTTCTATTAGCATGACCGCACGACTTTCCATTCGTCTTCTTGTTTTTCTCCTGCTCATCAGCTCGGTCACGGTGGCACAGCCAAGACTCAAGCCATTTGCTTCGAGCGAGATTTCGATAACTTCCCTTCAGAATCGCTCTCGACTTTTCCTTGGAGGCCGTTTTGGTTGGACTATCAATGATCAATACATGATCGGCGGCGCGTTCTATTCGCTTCTTCCGAGATCGCCTCTTTCCAGCTCCATCACCTCTCGATCAGACTCGATGAATGTTCTCTACGGTGGACCAAGCTTCGGCTTCACGCTCTGGCGCACACGTGACTTTGAGCTGCTTGCCAATGCCACGATTGGCTTAGGCGGATTGGGAATGCGCTCCCGCGATCTCCGACTCGAAGGAAGACGCTACGATACGTTCTTCGTGGCCCAAACCGATGTGACCTTGCTCGTCAATCTTGCCCGCTCCTTCCGTGTATTCGTCGGAGGAAGCTACCGCTATGTCTCCGGCATCAATTCTATCGGCTATTCCGACACATTCTTGAGCAAGCCGGCTGCGGTTGTCGGACTTTTCTTCTCTCTTTAATCTATCTCTGCGTCTTTTTTCGACTTCCTCCGTCTCCTAAGAAAAAGGAGACTGCAATGGACACCAATATTATCAAATCAAGCGTTCAGAAGTATTATGGTGAAATAGCCCGTGCCTCCGGATCGTGCTGCACTCCGGCAACATCCACCGGTTTTTGCTGCGGAGATACAGGCGCATATTCTGAGTCGCTCGGCTACGCACCCGAAGACATGTCTGCCGCCCCTTCTGAATCCAACCTTGGCTTGGGGTGTGGCAATCCACAAGCAATTGCAAACTTACGTGCAGGAGAGGTTGTACTCGATCTCGGAAGTGGCGCGGGATTCGATTGCTTCCTTGCAGCGAAGCGAGTAGGAGATTCGGGCAAAGTGATTGGTGTTGATATGACACCGGAGATGATTACACGAGCGCGGACCAATGCAAAGAATGGAAAGTATAAGAATGTTGAATTCCGATTGGGAGAGATCGAAAGCCTACCGGTCGCAGATGCTTCGGTGGATATCATCATCTCCAACTGCGTCATTAACCTCTCGCCAGACAAGCCGAAAGTTTTTCGGGAAGCATTTCGCGTCCTGAAGCTGGGCGGAAGACTCGCGATCTCTGATATCGTGGCGTGCATCCCGTTGCCGAAAGAGATTCGCGATGATGCGGCGTTGATCTCCGGTTGCATCGGTGGCGCTGCAACAATGGAGGAACTTGCCGAAATGATTCGTGCGGCTGGGTTTGAAAGGGTTCAGATCCTCCCGAAGGCCGAAAGCAGGAAATTCATCAAAGACTGGGTAGAAGGAATGAACATTGAAGATCTCGTCGTGTCTGCTACAATTGAAGCAAGAAAAGCAAAAGGATGAGGGAGAGAGAACTATTCCCTATATTCAGACAAAGAAGAACCTATGAGCAGCAAACAATACTTTGAAGAGGTAGCAACCCAGTGGGATTCGATGCGCAGCTCGTTCTTTCCCGAAAGTGTTCGGGAGAAGGCTGTAGCAAGAGCAGGGGTCATGCCGGGATCTCTTGCCGCAGATGTGGGTGCGGGTACAGGATTCATTACGGAGGAACTTCTGAAGTCCGGCGCTCGTGTCATCGCCATTGATCAAGCCGAGAGCATGCTTCGGTATATGAAAGAGAAGTTCGGCAACGATGCCACCGTGGAATACAGAATCGGTGAGGCGGGCCAACTCCCAATCGAGACCGAGGCCGTTGACCACGCATTTGCCAATATGTATCTCCATCACGTCGAGCATCCACCTTTGGCGATCAAAGAAATGGTGCGAATCTTGAAGCCGGGCGGGAAGCTCGTCATCACCGATCTGGATGAGCACACGTTTGGGTTTCTCGTCACCGAGCAGCATGACCGGTGGATGGGCTTCAAGCGCGAAGATGTGATGCGATGGTTTGAGGAGGCCGGATTGAAGAACGTGAGTGTTGAGTCAGCAAGTGCCACGTGTTCCTCAACATCACAAAGCGAATCTGTGCAGGCAAACGTGAGCATCTTCCTCGCGTACGGGGAGAAGGTGTAACCGAACCTTGGTTTCTTCTTGGTTTCTTGTTTTTCACTGATCGGTGATCGGTTGCCACGTGGTCTGGTTTACTCCGCGTCTGCGCTTCCTTCTTTCTCATCTTTTCTTTATACTCTCATACGCTTTGACTATGTCCGTTTCTTTCTTGCTCCTTCTTTTCGTTGGTGGCATCCTCACCGGTACGCTCGGCACCTTGCTTGGTATCGGCGGGGGATTGTTCCTCATCCCGTTCCTTGTGTTGTTGTTTAACATTCCGATGCATGAGGCGATCGCTACGAGCATTATTGCGGTCATCGCAACATCATCGGCGGGGGCAGTTTTGAATCTTCAGCGCAACATCGTCAACATCCGCCTCGGAATGTCGCTCGAAGTCGCCAGCGTTCTCGGAGCAATCTTCGGAGGCATCACGGCAAATCGCCTCAGTGCGTTTGTCTTGACGAAGGTCTTCGCTACGCTTCTCGTCATCGTTGCAAGCGTGCTGATCTATCGCCTCTATCATCCGATGAAAGACAACAATAATCCAACAGATAGTGAACTGGGTGGGCGATATGTTGATGAAGCAACGGGCCAAGAGATTTCCTACGGCGTCCGACGGATTGGTCTTACATCGCTTGTTTCTTTGCTGGCTGGAAATGTATCAGGATTGCTCGGCGTGGGTGGCGGCTTTTTCAAGGTGCCGGCGATGCACCTGATTTCCGGCGTGCCGTTGAAAGCGGCTGCAGCAACGAGCAATTTCATGATCGGCGTAACAGCTGCTGCGAGTGCTTTCATTTATTTCTCGCACGGTCACATCAATCCGTTCGTTGCCGCGACAACATCGCTCGGAGTGCTTGTAGGCTCGGGTCTTGGCGTACGATTGAGTAAACGACTGAAAGGGCGGGTCATCACAATCCTTTTTGTGGTGGTTCTCGTCGCTGCATCAGTCCAGATGTATTGGAAGAATTAGTCTACTGAAAGCGTATGAAGGACCGTAACTACTCACCGTCTTCATGAAAAGGAGTGTGGTCTTGATATCTTGGTGCAGACCCCCTGCCCGCCCGCCTGTTGCGTTCGGGCGGGTAGTCCCCCTAAGAGGGGGACGGTTTTCATTTTCAGTTTCGAACTGAGGAAAACAATCCTCTCCCCTCGTAGGGGAGAGTTAGAGTGGGGTCACATGGAATTACCGTCTGCGTCCTATCAAAAACGTTCAACCAAACAGTACACTGAGCAGTTACGAAGGATCTATCCCTGGTGTCTGCTCAAACCAGATTCTATGAAAAGATCAACAACTCTTGAACGCAGTGAGCGCTGGGCCGGAATGACTTTGCGCGTCGGCGTGTGGGTTAGCTCGCTCATGATGTTGAGCGGGCTCATCATGGCTTTTATCACTGGGACCGTTTCGGTTCCTGCAAAGAATCCAACTCTCTCGGAGCTTGTATCGTTCTTGATGTCGGACGAACTTCTCCACGTAAGCGCGCGTTCTTCGCTTGCGTTGATGTTCACCGGACTCGTTCTTCTGATGCTCACGCCGTTCTTTCGCGTCATCGCGACCACGCTCGCATTTGCTTCGACAAAGGATCGCCGGTATGTGGCGATCTCAATTCTCGTGCTCATCATGCTTATCGGACAATTGATCTACTCGCTTTCTTAATGTATCATCACAAGGACAACCATGATCCTGACAGACAATCAAATTCTTCGTGAGATCAAAAGCGGCACCATCCTCATCAAGCCGTTCAATCAAAAATACCTCGGAACCAACAGCTACGACGTGCACTTGGGTGAATGGCTGGCGATGTACAACGACGAAGTACTGGACTGCAAGCAGCACAATAGGGTACATTATTTTAAGATCCCGCGCGAAGGGTTGATCCTTGTTCCCAGCAAACTGTATCTTGGTGTCACGAAAGAATACACGGAAACACACGCGCATGTTCCGTTCCTCGAAGGGAAAAGTAGTATCGGAAGGCTCGGCATTGACATCCACGCCACGGCAGGGAAAGGGGACGTTGGCTTTTGCAACACATGGACGCTGGAAATCTCCGTGCGTCAACCGGTCCGGATTTACGCAAACATGCCCATCGGACAACTGATCTACTTTGTGATTTCCGGCAAAGTGAATGTGCCCTACACGAAAAAGAAATCGGCGAAGTACAACAAACGGACGATCAAGCCGGTTGAATCTATGATGTGGAAGAACTTCACAGCGTGAACTTCACCGAACGACTTCGCAGCGTCCAACGAAGAACGAAATCACTCTTGTGCATTGGGCTCGATGTTGACCCCCGACTCATTCCATCTCATCTTCGAGGCTCCGTCATTGAATTCAATCGCCGCATCATCGAAGCGACGCACGATCTGGTCTGCTCGTACAAGTTGAATCTTGCGTTCTACGAGGCACTCGGTTCTAAAGGTGGGGACACACTTGCGAAGACGCTTGAATTCATTCCTTCTTCTATTATAACCATCGGTGACGGAAAGCGTGGCGACATCGGAAATACATCCGAGCAGTACGTGAAGGCATTGTTCGACGACTTCGGCTTCGATGCGGTCACCGTCAATCCGTACATGGGACATGATTCGATCGAACCGTTCCTCCGAAAACCTGAGCGCGGTGTGTTTCTTCTCGCGCTGACGTCAAATCAAGGCTCGAAGGATTTTCAAAGAATGAAGATTGCGAATCGTCCACTGTATGAGCATGTTGCCCTGAAAGCAAAGCGCTGGAACGTGAAGCAAAACATCGGACTTGTGGTCGGTGCAACGCATCCACGGGAGTTGAAACGGGTGCGTGCGCTCGTTCCGGCAATGCCGATTCTCATTCCGGGAATCGGAAAGCAGGGGGGCGATGTGTGGCGTTCCGTTCAGTATGGCTGCACGAGGGAAGGTGACCTTGCTGTGATTACCGCGAGCAGGAGCATTCTTTACGCTTCACGCGGAAAGGATTTTGCGCAGAAGGCCAGGCGGGAAGGGCTGAAGATGAAGATGGAGATTCAACGGGCGCGAGAATTGCCGTCGAAGTAAGATTGTGAGTTGACAGAAGACCTGAAAATCTTTAGATTCAAATAATCTCATCACACCCAAAGGACAAGAGTCATGCCAACATCAACGTTAATTGAGTTCACGCAAATGATTCATAACCGCGTTCCGAAGCTCAAGGGTGTTGATGAGACACGCCTCTTCTCTGTATTGATGAGCGCAGGCGTCAACATTGAATTTGACTTTGACGAGTCGGGAAACACGATTGTCAAGTACGATGAGATCACTGATGCATTAGTCCGCAACCTCTCCAGCTAACTCTTCTCAGAGAGTTCACGTCTCGCCGATAGCGCTCACAGGGGAGTCATGAAACGCCGCATTCCACACATCCACGAACGCTTTCTCCGCCACATCTGGAATCGCCAATATCTCCACGGCACCACCTTAACGACAACGACCGGCGCATCCATTACGGTTCTCCATCCTGGCAAGCTCAACAGTGACGCCGGCCCTGATTTCCTTGATGCGAAGATCAAGATCGGTCGTACCACCTACGTTGGCGACGTGGAAATCCATCGCAACGCTACCGAATGGCTCCAACATCAGCATCAGGAAGATCCGCGATACAATCGTGTTGTGTTACATGTCGTTCTCGAAGGGAACCTTGATTACCCCCCAACATTGTCGCAAAGTGGACGTGCGATACCGGTGCTGGTGCTGGAGCAATTCCTTTCCGAGTCTATTCGCGCTGTGTGGCAACGTTCGATTCTCGATGAACGCGTACGAACCGCACAGACGATCAAATGCTCGTCGCTTAACTCGGATATTTCGGCCGAGGTTATTTCAATCTGGCTGCAAAAACTTTCGGTGGAGCGACTTGAACTGAAGCTTCGGCGGTTCGAGGAGAGGCTCCGCCAGCTCGCGCAGGAAGAGACTATGTTATTACGCGAGCCATCTCGTCGGTACGGTCTTGTGCCAATCGAAGGGTACCCTGAAGAAATTCCGCCCCCTTCGCTCGAACCAACGATGGCGGACTTTTCGAAGAAGCATCTGTGGGAGCAGACCCTCTACGAAGGAATCATGGATGCGTTAGGGTTCAGCAAGAATCGCGATCCGTTCGTACGACTTGCGCAGAGTGTCACACTTCAACGCATTCGAGAATTTGGCGCGGCTGAGGATCGGCTCCAACTCGAAGCGCTTCTGTTTGGAGTAGCGGGACTTCTGCCGAAGACATTTGGCAAGCAAGACCGTGAGACGAAAGCTTACAGCAAAGAATTGTTGGTAAGATGGAAAAAGATTCGACCACACTTTCGGGGAGCCACGCTGCACCGTGCGGATTGGGTCTTCTTTCCGACACGTCCATTGAATTTCCCACCCATCCGGCTTGCGGTCGGTGCCGGATTGATCGAGAACATTCTGCAGAAAGACCTTTTTCGAAAGATGATCCAAAGTTTCAAGCATGCAGAGTCGCCGGAGGCACTTGATGAAATGCTGGTTGGACATTTTTCCGTTGAGCCGTCGGAGTTTTGGAAGCGGCACTATACATTTGATCAATCTGCTCGGAAGCCGATTCGATCACTCGGTGAGGCGCGCATTCGGGACATCATTGTGAATACGCTTCTGCCGATTGTTCTACTGTATGCAAGAATGTTCCGTGAGCAAACCGTGCGAGAATGTGCGCTTGAGCTGTACGATTGGTTCCCGCCCCTGAGCGACAACGTCATTACAAGAACGATGGAAAAGCAACTGCTGAAAGGGAAGGTGTCTGTGAAATCGGTTGGGGCGCAACAGGGGTTGATTCAACTCTACAAATACTATTGCACAGAAAGCCGATGTGATGAGTGTGATGTGGGCAAGATCGTTTTCAGCGCTGGTGCTTAGGCTGGACTCTTCTGCTTCCATTCCTGCAACTTCTCGCCAACGTATCCGCCGGCAAACCCGCACAACAGTCCAATCCCCAGCATCGCGCTGAATTCGAGAAAGAAGCTGTGCGTCAGGCTTTCAACTCCGCGACGGGAAAAGAAGAAGAGAAAGAGAACCACAACATAAAGTCCGGCAGAAATTGCCGGTTCTCTGATCGTTACCCCGCGCGAGTTGTATCCAATAAACGACCCGACAACGAGAAAGCCGGCGATGAAGAGGAGATATGAAATCCAAGTAAAACCGTCCGTTGATCGGGAGAGGAGCGCAATCACGATCATCGTGCCGAAATGGAAGACGACGTAGAAGAGGAATCCGTAGAAGACCCAGAACCATTCGGTTTTATGTTTTGTTTCTATCATGGTTTGACTGTCACTTCCAAACTTCACTCGTTGGAAACTCAAGCCCCAACAATATCTTTGATGTAACCCTTTGGTCGCCGCTGAACTTGCCCATGAGTTTGTATCCGTGCGCAGCCAGGGTATAGACCTCAACAACACTTTTTTCCGGATCGACGAGCCAATATTCTCTTACCCCCTCCTGCGCACAGCGTTTGAACTTGAACCCCCGGTCGCGTTCCTCTGTGGATGGTGAAAGAACCTCGACGACCAAATCAGGCGCGCCTTTTATTCTCTGTTTCTCTATGATTGAGAGACGATCTTTTGCAACGAACAGCATGTCGGGTTCAATCACTGTTTCTTCATCAAAATACACGTCGAAGGGGGCTATGTACAGCTTCCCAAGCCTGTACTTCTTCACGTGATTACCGAGGATGAGATGCAGATTGCTGACTGCGTTTTGGTGAGGTTCGTTCGGTGCAGGTGTCACGATAATGTCCCCCTCGAAGATCTCGTAACGGTTGCGATCGTCCGGAGTCGTCAGTAAGTCTTGGTAGGTGTATTTGACTGTTACGAATGTCATCTTCTGCCTCGTTCCTTCCAAACGTACACCTTTAGTCCTTCTTTGTCAACACGTTCAACTGGATTCCGCGCAACCTTGTCAAGGTTCCCTGGGTTGGCCACGAGAACCTTGACAAGGTTTTTCTACGTCTTCTGTTGTTTCTTCTTCGCAGCGGGGAACAGAACGTTGTTAAGAATGAGCCGATATCCCGGCGAGTTCTTGTGAAGTGACAGATCGGTGGGTGGATCGCCAACGGCATGCTGATAATCTTCCGGATCGTGGCCGCCATACCATGTGAACGTGCCGCGACCGAAATTACCGTGGAGGTATCTCACTTCTTCTGTCCCTTCTCGCTCAGCAAGCAGCACGAGGGTCCGTTTAATCAAGCTCTTCCGAAACGCCGTCGTCTGACCCATGAATCCCTTGACGATGTTCACATGGTTCTGCGTGAGCATCGTAGGAACGGGATCATACTTTGCAGAGAACTCGAACAACGTAAAATAATCCGTGTTCTGATCGCGGTAGGGAGGAGGGTCGCTGGTGGGGATGTCGATGTCCGAATACTCGTAGCGTAGCGGGTTCATGTCGAGGTTAAAATTTTCGAAGGCGATCGTTTTAGAATAATCGAGCTTCTTCTGAGCTTGCGGATCGGGCGGATCGCCATCGAACATCACATCGCAAATGTCCACTCCTTCGGTTGCGAGCGCAATGTCATAGCTATCAGTTGCCGAGCACATCGCGAACATAAATCCGCCGCCGCCAATGTATTCTTTGATCGCACGCGCTACCGCTTTCTTTTCGTCTGAGACTTTCTTGAACCCAAGGCGTCGGGCTTCACGCTCGTACATCAATTGCTGCTCGATGTACCATTGCGCGTGCCGGAAGTTGGCGTAGAATTTCCCGTACTGGCCGGTGAAATCCTCATGGTGTAAGTGGAGCCAGTCGTACTCCATCAGTTTGCCGGAGAGCACTTCCTCATCCCACACTTTTGTGTATTCGATCTCGGCGTACTCCAAAGCGAGCGTTACCGCATCGTCCCACGGCTTGAAGTTGGGGGGCATATAAACGGCGACACGAGGAGCTTTCTCGAGGCGCACGACATCCATGTTCGTGTCATCGCGCTGAACATCGGCGAAGACCGATGTTGCCTGTCCCCCACCCAATGCTTCGAACATCACTCCCCGAATCCGGCATTCACGCGCCAGCACTTCGGAATAATCCGCCATGAACGAACCACCACGATAATTGAGGAGCCAGTCAACTTCGCCCCCTTTCTTAATGAGCCAAAACGCAATCCCATACGCTTTCAGATGGTTGGTCTGACTCAAATCCATGGGAATGAAGAGCTTGGATTGTGACGAGAGTGTTGAGGAGAGAAATACGAGACACGATAATATAGTAAGGATGAGTTTCATTATTGCTCGGTCTGTTCTAACTTAATGACTGATGTTACGCCGTGCCTGCGGCAGGCAGGCAAAACAGGTATGTCACCCTTTCAGGGTTTCTTGTCGTTAGTTATTGAGTTGGTCGGGGCGCTGCCCCGACCTGCAGTAAATGACCCTTTCAGGGTCTGTTGTGCGTATTTCCACGAAGTGGAAACATATTACAACCGAGGGCGACGCCCCGGAAACAACAAATCAAGAATCCATCTTGCCCTGAAAGGGCTACATATCGTTCGACTGAGCGCTCACGACGAAG
>JANONN010000160.1:0-6685 GCA_031420835.1 Ignavibacteriales bacterium
AAGCTGAAGGATACGTTCGTCGTCGCGGTGGACACAGTGCAAGCCGGTGTGGGAGACGTTGTGCTTGTGACTTCTGGCAGTTCGGCGCGCCAGACGACGATCACCAAGAACAAACCAGTGGATGCCGTGATCGTTGCCGTAGTGGACAAACTCGACGTGGCGGATTAATATGTTCTTCGGAAAAGTCATCGGAACGATTTGGGCAACGCGCAAGGACGAAAGCTTAAGGAGTTTTAAGCTCCAATTAGTTCAGCCTATCACGGCAAAACGCGAAAACGCTGGCACGCCCATCATGGCGGTTGATACAGTGGGAGCCGGGCCGGGAGAGACCGTTTTCTATATTACGGCGAGAGAAGCGGTTATTCCATTGTCGGTGGAGATGTCTCCGGTGGATGCAAGCATTGTTGGAATTGTGGATCGTATTGATCTTACATGAATCTTTTGGTAGTTGCGTGTGTTCTAATGGTGCATCTACTTTAGGATAATGACACGCTGTTACGGTATGAGGATAAGCTCTTAATGGTAAAGATCAGTAAACAATACACGAATCGAGAAAGCCAGTCACTCGACAAATACCTTCAAGAGATTGGGAAGGTCGACCTGCTCATCCCGCAAGAGGAGATTGATCTGGCACGCCGGATCAAGAAAGGCGATCAGAAAGCACTCGAGAAACTTACGAAGGCCAACCTTCGATTTGTGGTGAGCGTGGCAAAGCAATATCAAAACCAGGGTCTTTCGCTTGGCGATCTGATCAATGAAGGGAATCTAGGACTGATCAAAGCGGCGAAGCGTTTTGATGAGACTCGTGGTTTCAAGTTCATTTCATACGCCGTGTGGTGGATCCGTCAGTCTATTCTCCAGGCGCTTGCGGAGCAATCGCGTATCGTGCGCTTGCCGCTGAACCGTGTCGGTGCGTTGAACAAGATCGGCAAGGCGTTCAGCGCACTCGAACAGGAATTCGAACG
This sequence comes from Ignavibacteriales bacterium, assembly GCA_031420835.1. GTDB lineage: Bacteria > Bacteroidota > Ignavibacteria > UBA10030 > UBA10030 > JANONN01. The sequence goes on from JANONN010000160.1 coordinate 966, forward strand.
TGAACCAAGCGCCAGCGAGCTTGCGGAAGAGCTCGACATGTCGCTCTTTGAAGTCTCCGACACGTTGAAGATCTCCGGACGCCATCTTTCGATGGATGCGCCCTTTGCTCAAGGCGAAGACAATCGGTTGCTCGACGTCATCCAGGATTCACGCCAACCTCCTCCTGATCACATCCTCATGGATGAATCGCTGAAAGAGGAAGTCCGGCGCGCACTCAAGACTTTGACAGACCGAGAGGCTCAAGTAATTCGGCTTTACTTCGGTCTCGATCAGGAACATTCATTGACACTGGAAGAAATCGGTGAAAAGTTTAACTTAACACGTGAACGCGTCAGGCAGATCAAGGAAAAAGCGATCCGCCGATTGCGTCACGCTTCCCGGAGCAAACATTTAAGAGCATATCTTGGGTAGCGAACCCTTCCCCGCCAGACAGACCCGCCAGACCGCAGGCGTGCTGGTGTCGGGCTGGCCGTTCGATGGAAATATTCAGCAAGAGCCTCGGTTGCAGCCGGGGCTTTTTCGCTCAAAGATCATCGTCTGCCAGCTTCTAATGACTGTTGCCTGCTTTGCTCTGGTAGGGTGCGGGTCTTCGTCTCCGCGATTCGGCTCGAAAGAAAAAGAGAGTTCGACATCAACTGAACAATCGGGGGGAACTCGTTTCTCTTCCAGAGAGATCGAAGAAGAAAAAAAGGAAGACGACAAGAAGGTTGACCCTGAGGTGATGGAGAGCGTCATTGCTGGTAAGCGTGATTTCCGCAAGGAACGGAATCCCGCCATAAAGCCGCTGGATCAAAGTAAGATGATGCGCGAGATCTCCCGCTATATGGGTGTGCCGTATGTCTATGGTGGCGAAACAACCAGTGGATTAGATTGCTCAGGATACACGATGCTCGTTTACAACAACTCCGCCGGAAAGAAATTGCCGCGGACAAGCGAAGACCAAATCAAGATTGGCAAAGAGGTATCGTTTGAAGATCTCAAGTTTGGAGACCTTGTGTTCTTTAACACCACAGGAAACTCTGCGTCCCATGTCGGGATTTATCTTGGCGACGATCTCTTCGCACATGCGAGTGTAACGCTTGGCGTCACGATTTCTTCATTACAAAGTTCCTACTTCAAGAAACGGTACGAAGGAGCAAGGCGCGTCGTCGAATAATTCACATCAACAGAGTATTAATTCAACCCCATGTCGGTTCTCCCCATTTATCTTTACGGAAGCGACGTCCTGCGAGCCAAGGCCAAGTCCGTCACTGCTCTTGACGATTCGCTTGTGCGACTCATGTACGACATGTTCGAAACGATGCACAAAGCAAACGGTATCGGACTGGCGGCAACTCAAGTGGGCGATCTACGCCGCGTGATCGTTCTTGATATCTCCGCCGCGATGGAGCCAGCCCGACAACTGTCTGGCGGGGATGAAAACGAAGATGGAGAATCTTGGAATCCTCCAAAGGAGTCCTCCGAAGGAGTCCATTCGGACTTTCGGACATCCTCCGTAAGGAGTCCTTTGGACCTTCGGGAAAAAAGTGGACAACCTCCGCCGAAGGCGGATGAAGGCCCCCATGGGGCAAGCCCCCAGACTCTTGTTGTTATCAATCCCAAAATCATAAGTGTGGAAGGCTCTTGGGTGATGGAGGAAGGATGCTTGAGCATTCCCGATGTCCGCGCTGAAGTGGAACGAGCAGAACACATTCGGGTAAAGTTCCGTGATGCGAACTTCAACGAGGTTGAGCTTTCAGCCAACGAGCTGTTGGGGCGCGTCATTCTTCATGAAATGGATCATCTCGACGGGATCCTGTTTGTTGATCATCTGAGTGGTGCAAAGAGGACCCTTCTCAAATCGAAGCTCAATAGAATCAAGAAGGGGGAAACAGATGCGAGCTATCCAGTTGTGACCGCACAGGAAACTGGGGTGACGCGTAGGCACTTCATAAAATTCCGGAACGTGGAGGCTTCGACGTGAGACTTCGGCGTGAGCACTCAGTCGAACGCTCAGCCGAACGGCATGATCCATTGTCCACTCCATCCATGCGGATCGTTTTCATGGGAACACCTCGTTTTGCCATTCCCAGTCTCGAAATCCTCCTGTCAAGCAACTACGATGTTGCCGCAGTCGTTACTGCTCCGGACAAGCCCCGAGGCCGTGGTCAGGAAGTCTCCTTCAGCCCTGTAAAGGATTTTTCGCTCTCCCGAAACTTGCCCGTTCTTCAACCAGAAGATCTACGAGAGCCATCGTTCATCAATTCTCTCAAAGACCTTCGACCCGATCTCTTCGTTGTGGTTGCATTTCGAATTCTTCCGAAGGAACTGTACACGATCCCGTCGAAGGGGTCATTCAATCTTCACGCGTCATTGCTGCCAAAATACCGTGGTGCAGCCCCCATCAACTGGGCGATCATCAATGGTGAGCGAGAGACGGGAGTGACAACATTCTTTTTGCAGGACAAGGTAGATACCGGCTCTATTCTCCTTCAGGCCCGAGTTGCGATTGGGGAAGATGAGACAGCCGGCGAGTTGCACGACAAACTTGCAGCGGTTGGCGCGGAAATCGTTCTTCAAACCGTTCGTCTTATAGAACTCAATCGCGTCGAGCCGCGCTTGCAAGACGAACGCAACGTGTCAACGGCGCCGAAGATCTTCAAGAAGGATTGCAGAATTTCGTGGAGTCGTAGCGCAGCGCAGGTTCACAATTTTGTGCGTGGACTTTCACCATCACCTGCGGCGTGGACGATGCACAACTTGATGCAACTCAAGCTCTTTCGTACGCAAATCGCTCTCGACGAATCGAAACAATCTGAAGGCGATATACAACCCGGAATCGTCGCGCGCAAAACGAATGAGAGGCTTCTGATCCAAACGGGAGATGGATGTGTGAAGGTCATCGAAGTCCAACAAGAGGGAAGGAAGAGGATGGGGATTGCAGAATTCCTTCGCGGTTACAATATCGAGGAAGGCGAACGGTTGACATAGCTCCCCCACGGCCGGTTGCACGGTGGTGAAAAAAAACCTATATTCGTTCATCATTGTAACAGTTTCTTTCTGATTTCACCTGTCGTATGGACTTTGTTCTCTGGGTGTGTCGTGTCATGCACGTCGTTTCCGTTGTTGTTTGGATCGGAGGCCTCATCTTTCTCAACGCCATTCTGAATCCGGTTGTTGAATACGAAAAGGCAACACGCTCATCGGTGATCATTGCGATCCAGCGGAGGTTCCAACCGTTCGTGTGGTCAAGTCTTTGGTCACTTCTTATTACCGGTTTTCTGTTGATGCTGCTAAGCCCCAGATTCTTGTGGTTTGATTTTTCAACGACGTGGTCACAACTCCTTGCCGTCAAAGTATTTTCGTTCCTTGTGCTTGGCTTTTTCGGGTGGCAACAGGCGAAGGTCCTTGAACGAATTGTTGAAACCGTAGGCAAAGAGGATGAGGTGTTTGAAGGGTGGCGACGTGGATATCATCGGCTCGTCAAGCGGTCGATCGGCATTGGGCTTGTTGCGCTATTGTCCGCTGCCGGGATGATGGTGGTGTAGGGAATTCAATATGGCAAAAATTATTGTTGTGGCGAATCAAAAAGGTGGCGTCGGCAAGACGACGACTGCGGTGAATCTTTCCGCCTGTCTCGCCGTAGCTGAAAAACGTGTGCTCTTGGTTGACACTGATCCACAGGCAAATGCTACGAGCGGTGTTGGTGTGAATCCGGTTGAGGGGCGAACGGTATATGAAGTGCTCTTAGATAATCTCGATCCCACGTCCGCGATTCTCGATACGCAAATGCCGTTCCTTTCGCTTCTCCCTTCTCACATCAATCTCGTCGGTGCAGAAATCGAAATGGTAGAACTGGAAGAGCGCGAGCACCGGATGACGAAGGCCTTAGAACGGTTGCGTGACCGGTTCGATTTCATTGTCGTTGATTGCCCGCCGTCGCTTGGACTCCTGACGCTCAATGCTCTGACCGCGGCGGATTCGGTTCTTATTCCAGTTCAATGTGAATACTTTGCGCTTGAAGGGCTTGGGCAACTGTTCAACACGATCAACATGGTGAAGAAGACATTCAATCCAAATCTCGACATTGAGGGAGTCTTGCTGACAATGTTCGATTCGCGTCTCCGGCTCTCCAATCAAATTCTTGATGAAGTGAAACGCTACTTTGGCGACAAGGTATTTGGGACAATCGTAACACGGAACATCCGGCTGAGTGAAGCGCCAAGCTTCGGCAAACCGATCATCTTGTACGATGCGGTATGTTCGGGGACGCGAAACTACATGGAACTTGCGCGTGAAGTCATGGTGCGCCACAGTACCCTTCTGGCGGAGTCGGTTGCAGTGCAATCATCTTCATCTTGAATCGTGATGTTACGCAATTCGTTGATGCTATCGAAAATCCCGTAGGGATGAACGTATGGTAAAGAACTCTATAACTTTGTTCAAAGTCCCCCGACTTGTCGGGGGACGACCGTTCTGCGTGGACAGTATGAACGACACACGAGGAAAAGGTCGTTCCTACCTGCCTGCGGCAGGCAGGCGGAACTTCTTCATCGAGCATGCCTGTGTTACCATAAGCATCGTCCCTAACGGGACTAAAACAAACTCAAATAAACCAAGAGACGTGGACAAGAACCCATACACCAGAGAATTCATACTCAGAATTTTATTCAATTGAGGGACATGAAGGAAGGTCATGGAGCTTTTCGTCCACGTCTCAAGTCCAGTGGAATGCGCTAAGATAGTTTTGAACACGAAAAATTGGTCTATGCGTAACATGAGTTAAATCGAATGGCAACACAAAAGAAATCAGTACTCGGGCGTGGACTGAGCGCCCTGATTCCGTCGCCGGTTGTGGACGTGAGCGTGCACAAAGGCGGCGCAGGGCCTGATCGCGGCGGAACCGATGTGATCGCAAGTGTCGAGATCGCTCGCGTAGGGCCGAATCCATACCAGCCGCGTGCGGACTTTGACGAGGATTCGTTGGATGAGTTGCGGCGCTCGATCGTGGAAAAGGGAGTGATCCAGCCGGTTACCATTCGCCGAGTGGATGGAGGGTATCAGCTTGTTTCGGGCGAGAGGCGACTCCGCGCCGCGCAACAAGCTGGGTTGAGAAAGATTCCGGCTTACATCGTCGAAGTCAAGAACGATGCTGAGATGCTCGAGCTTGCGTTAGTCGAGAACATCCAACGCGAGCATCTGAACGCGATGGAGATTGCCCAGGCGTATGATCGTTTGCTCACCGAGTGCCAACTCACTCAAGAAGAAGTGGCGAAGAAGGTCGGAAAAAACCGAACGACGGTAACAAACTTCCTGCGCTTGCTCAAGCTTCCGCAAAGGGTCCAGGACGGGATCCGAAAAGAGAAGATATCGATGGGTCATGCACGGGCGTTGATCAATCTTCCAAACGAGAAAATACAACTCCGTTTCTATGAGAAGATCGTGGACGGTGGACTTTCTGTGCGGAAGGTGGAAGAAATGGTCCGTGCGCTCGGCAAGCTGACGACTCAGAAACATGCGCCTTTGGCAGACAAGTCCGCACCGTCCGATCTCTCCAGCGTTCGCAGTGTGGAAGAGAAGCTCCGCCAAGCGCTTGGTACAAAGGTCAGTGTGCGGAGTCAAGGAGGGGGAAGAGGAGAGATTCTGATTTCCTTCTACTCACTGGATGATCTCGATCGTCTGCTCGATCTCTTTGCGGAGATAGAAAAACATCACTAACCGATGTTACGCACGACATCAA